>NZ_DASYCH010000063.1:0-6558 GCF_036500295.1 Puia sp.
ATCACTGCAATTGTTTGCCAATATCCGCCCGGTAGCCACCTACCCGGCCCTCCAGCACCTCTCCCCCCTGAAAGCAAAGATCCTCGACGGCGTAGACTTTATCATCTTCCGCGAACTGACCGGCGGCATCTATTTCGGGAATAAAGAATTGAACGCAGAAGGCACCCGGGCCTTCGACGACTGCACCTATACCCGCGACGAGATCGAACGCATCGCCCATCTCGCTTTTAAAAAAGCACAACAACGCAGGAAAAAACTGACCCTCGTCGACAAAGCCAACGTGCTGGAAACATCCCGCCTCTGGAGAAAGGTCGTACAGGATATCGCCGGCCAATACCCCGACGTAAAAGTCTACTTCCTCTTCGTAGACAATGCCGCCATGCAGATCATCCTCAATCCAAAACAATTCGACGTCGTCCTGACCGAAAATATGTTCGGGGATATCCTCAGCGATGAAGCCAGCGTGATCAGCGGCTCCCTCGGACTGCTCCCCTCCGCCTCCATCGGCAAGGGCGCCGCCCTGTTCGAACCCATCCATGGCTCCTATCCCCAGGCCACCGGTAAAGACATCGCCAACCCCCTCGGCAGCATCTTATCCGCAGCCATGCTGCTGGATCACTTCGGCATGCACACGGAAGCAGATAGGATCCGCGAAGCCGCCAACTGGACACTGCAGAATGGCTTCGTAACAAAAGATATCGACCCCATCAATTTCTACTTCACCTCCACGATCGGCGAACTCATCAGCGATTATGTAGGCGGAAAGATCCCGGGCGATGTCCATAAAAACAATATCGAATTAAGAAAGTCGACGATCATTTAACCGGTCATCGCCCCCTCCCCGCGCCCGCGACCAGCGCAGTGAAACGGTAATGGAAGAAAAATAGTCGCAAAAGTTCTTTGTTTATTCATTTGGTGGAAGTACATTCGTTGTATCAAACATCCTTCGTGGACCAACGCAGTATACATATCACCAGAAAATTCCCCACCGCAATAGCAATAATTATTGTGGTCGTGGTGATTATTATTCCTGCAAGTCAGGGAGGAGGGTGGTACTAACAAAATAAAAAAAACAAAATACCAGCGACCCGCCTCCCCGAGGCGGGTCGCTTTTTTTTAAACATCTTATCATGGCATACTATAATGAAAATACGGTCCTCTGGCTCGACGGCTCGATCATAAAAGCGGCCGAAGCAAAAACTGACCTCTACGGCCAGTCACTCCACTACGGCTACGCCGTTTTCGAAGGCATCCGCTCCTACCGGACCGCAGCCGGCGACACAAAGATCTTCAAGGCCGTCGAACACTACGACCGCCTCCAACGATCCGCCGCCGCCATGAATATGCCTTTTGACTACAGCACAACGGAATTGATCGCCGCCACCTACGATGTCCTGGCAAAAAATAAGCTGCAGGACGCCTATATCCGGCCCGTCGTCTATGCCCCCGCCAACATGAGCTTCAACCTCAATACCGAATCCTATACCGCTATCCAGGCCTGGGAAATGGCGCCCTTCCTCGGTGATAAACTGTTGCGCGTCATGACCTCTTCCTTCCAACGCCCAAACCCGAAAGGATTTAAGATCGAAGCAAAAGCCTCCGGCCATTACGTCAACTCGATCCTCGCCAGCCAGGAAGCAAAAGGCAAAGGCTTCGATGAAGCCCTCCTCACCGATATGAACGGCCACGTAGCAGAAGGCCCCGGCGCCAACGTTTTCTTCGAAAAGAACGGAAAACTATTTACCCCCGCCACCGGCAATATCCTTCCAGGCATCACCCGCGCCACGGTCCTGGAGATCTGCCACGAACTGGATATCCCCATCGAAGAAGGCCAATACTCAACCCGCGACCTGCTACAGGCAGACGCCGCCTTCTTCTGCGGAACCGCCGCCGAAGTGATCGGCTGGCATTCGCTGGATGACAAACCCTTCGGCAAACCCTTTCCCGATACCCTTAGCCGCCGGATCCAACTGACCTACAAGGATAAAGTCATTGAAAAACAAACAGAATTGGCAACAATATAATTAGCATCAACAAACTAAAATCACCCCAACGACATAACCAGTAGCAACAAATTATTAATTATTCTCAATAGCAATGGAACTAAACAAATACAGCAAGACCCTCACACAGGATATAACACAACCCGCCGCCCAGGCAATGTTCTACGGCATCGGACTGACAGACGATGACCTGAAAAAAGCACAGGTAGGCATCGCCAGCATGGGCTACGATGGCAATACCTGTAATATGCACCTCAACGACCTCGCCCACCTCGTAAAAAAAGGGACCTGGGAAAACGACCTCGTCGGCCTCATCTTCAACACGATCGGCGTCAGCGACGGCATGAGCAACGGCACCGACGGCATGCGCTATTCCCTGGTCAGCCGCGATATTATCGCAGACTCGATCGAAGCCGTCTGCGGCGCTCAATACTACGACGGCCTGATCGCCCTGCCCGGCTGCGATAAGAATATGCCCGGCAGCCTGATCGCCATGGGACGCCTTAACCGCCCCTCCATCATGGTCTACGGCGGCACGATCGCCCCCGGCCACTACAAAGGACAAGACCTCAATATCGTCTCCGCCTTCGAAGCCCTCGGACAAAAGATCGCCGGCAAACTCGACGATGCGGATTTCAAAGGCATCGTCATGAACTCCTGCCCCGGCGCCGGCGCCTGCGGAGGCATGTACACCGCCAATACCATGGCCGCCGCCATCGAAGCCCTCGGAATGAGCCTCCCCTTCTCCTCCTCCAACCCCGCCCTCAGCGATGAGAAGAAGAAGGAATGCCTCGCCGCAGGCGCCGCCATCCGCCTCCTCCTGGAAAAAGATATCAAACCAAAGGACATCATGACCCGCGAAGCGTTCGAGAACGCCATCACCACCATCATGATCCTCGGCGGCAGCACCAACGCCGTCCTCCACCTGATCGCCATGGCGAAAAGCGTCGACGTCCCGCTCACACAAAACGACTTCCAGGCGATCAGCGATAAGATCCCCGTTCTGGCAGACTTCAAACCCAGCGGTAAATACCTGATGCAGGACCTCCACGAACACGGAGGCATACCCGCCGTGATGAAATACCTCCTTGAAAAAGGGCTGCTCCACGGCCATTGCCTTACCGTCACCGGCAAGACGATCGCCGAAAACCTGGCCGCCGTCCCCTCCCTGGATTTTAATAAACAAGCTATTATCCACCCCCTCGAACGCCCGATCAAGGCGACCGGCCACCTGCAGATCCTCTATGGCAACCTCGCAGAAGGCGGCAGCGTAGCAAAGATCAGCGGCAAAGAAGGCGAACGCTTCGAAGGCCCCGCCAGGGTTTTTGATGGTGAACACGAACTGATCGCCGGCATCAACTCCGGAAAGATCCAGCCAGGTGACGTCGTCGTCATCCGCCACGTCGGCCCCAAAGGCGCACCCGGCATGCCGGAAATGCTAAAACCTACCTCCGCCCTCATCGGCGCCGGCCTGGGAAAAAGCATCGCCCTGATCACCGACGGACGCTTCAGCGGCGGCACCCACGGCTTCGTCGTGGGCCATATCACCCCCGAAGCCTACGAAGGCGGCGCCATCGCCCTCGTCAATGACAACGACACCATCGAACTCGACGCGACAAAAAACACCATCACCCTCAAAATAACGCCCGAAGAACTGGCCCGGAGAAAAGCCGCCTGGAAACAACCACCACTAAAAGCGACAAAAGGTCTCTTATACAAATACGCAAAACAAGTAAAGAACGCCGCCGAAGGCTGCGTAACCGACGAACTATGATATTCCGGCGGACCCGGGTCCGTTTCACAATTAAAAAAAGCATTTTATGACCAATACCACCACAACATCCGCCCCCGACACAGCCAGGACAAAAGCCAAATCCGCAGGCGCTTCCTCGGGAAAAGCTACGGCCCCCGTGGTGCGGGAGTTGACAGGCTCCGCCGCCGTCCTCGAAGCATTTATCGCGGAAGGAGCCGACATTATCTTCGGATACCCCGGCGGCGCGATCATGCCCATCTACGACGCCCTCTATGACTACCAGGACAAACTCACCCATATCCTCGTCCGCCACGAACAGGGAGCCACCCACGCCGCCCAGGGCTTCGCCCGCTCCTCCGGCAAGACAGGCGTGGTCTTCGCTACCAGCGGACCCGGCGCCACCAACCTTGTCACCGGCCTCGCCGACGCCATGATCGACAGTACCCCCCTCGTCTGTATCACCGGCCAGGTCTTCGCCCACCTCCTCGGCACCGACGCCTTCCAGGAAACCGACGTGATCAATATCACTACCCCGGTAACAAAATGGAACTACCAGGTGACCGACGCCACCGAGATCCCCTCCGTCCTCGCCAAGGCCTTTTATATCGCCGGCAGCGGCCGCCCCGGACCCGTACTCATCGATATCACAAAGAACGCCCAGATCCAGAAATTCAATTACGAAGGATATAAGAAATGTGAACATATCCGCAGCTATCGCCCAAAACCGATCGTCCGCTCGGAACCGATCGCGGAAGCCGCCCGCCTCATCAACGAAGCAAAAAAACCCTTTGTCCTCTTCGGCCAGGGCGTTATCCTCGGCAAAGCAGAAAAAGAATTCAAGACCTTCGTTGAAAAAAGCGGCATCCCCTCCGCCTGGACGATCCTCGGCCTCAGCGCCCTTCCCACCAGCCACCCCCTCAACGTAGGTATGCTGGGTATGCACGGCAACTACGGCCCCAACGTCCTGACCAACGAATGCGATGTAATGATCGCGATCGGCATGCGCTTCGACGACCGCGTCACCGGCCGCCTCGATAAATACGCCCGGCAGGCAAAAGTGATCCACCTCGACATCGACCCCGCCGAGATCGATAAGAACGTAAAGGCTACCGTCGGCATCTGGGGCGATTGCAAGGAAACCCTCCCCCTGCTCACCGAACTCGTCGATAAAAAAACCCACCCCGAATGGCTTCAACGTTTCAGGGATTTTTACCGCCAGGAAGACGAAGCCGTCATCCACGACGAACTGAACCCCACCACCGGCCAACTGACGATGGGCGAAGTCATGAAATCCCTCAATGAACTGACCGGCGGCAACGCTATCATCGTAACCGATGTAGGCCAACACCAAATGGTAGCCTGCCGCTATGCAAAATTCAACGAATCAAAAAGCAATATCACCTCCGGCGGCCTCGGCACAATGGGCTTCGGACTCCCCGCCGCCATCGGCGCTAAATTCGGAGCCCCCGATAGAACGGTGGTTGCCATCACAGGCGACGGCGGCTTCCAGATGACACTCCAGGAACTGGGAACGATCATGCAATGCGGCGTAGATATCAAGATCCTGATCCTCAACAACCGCTTCCTCGGCATGGTCCGCCAATGGCAACAACTGTTCAACGACCGGCGCTATTCCTTCGTGGACATCGCCAGCCCCGACTTCGTCCAGGTGGCCAAAGCCTATGGCATCGCCGGACAAAGCGTCGAAAAAAGAGAAGACCTGCACGCCGCCCTGTCCGCCATGCTCAGCCATAAAGGCTCTTATCTGCTGGAAGTATTCACCGGGAAAGAGAACAACGTTTTCCCCATGGTACCCCAGGGATGCAGCGTCAGCGAGATCAGACTTAAATAACAGCGCACCGCCCGCCGGTCCCGATAACAAATGGACCCGGTACGCACCAATGAATAGAACATGACAACAACGCTCGATACAAAATGGAATGCCGGCCTTTACGACGACAAACACAATTTTGTCTTCAAATTTGGCGAAGACGTCGTACAACTGCTGGCCCCCCAACAAGGAGAAAGGATCCTCGACCTCGGCTGCGGCACCGGTTATCTCACTAACCTGATCGCACAAGCAGGCGCCCGCGTCATCGGCATCGACCACTCAGCCTCCATGATCGGACGCGCCGCCGCAGCCTATCCCGATCTCGACTTCCGCGTTTTGTCCGCTACCAGTTTTCATTTCGATACCCCATTCGACGCCGTTTTCTCCAACGCTACCCTTCACTGGGTGCTGGACAAAGAACAGGCCATCGACAATATCTATAAAGCCCTCCGCCCCGGCGGCCGCTTCATCCTCGAAATGGGCGGCAAAGGAAATGTAGAGGAGATCGTCGTCGCCACCCGCAAAGTCCTCACCCGCCACGGATACTATAGCAACGCCGCCACCCAGCTCTGGTATTTTCCCTCACTGGGCGAATACAGCACCCTCCTGGAAAAAAGAGGCTTCCGCGTTCGCTTCGCCTCCCACTTTGACCGGCCCACCCAACTACAGGATACCGACAACGGTATAAAAGACTGGATCAAAATGTTCGGCAACGCCTTCTTTAAGGATATCCCCGACTCCGCCATCGAACCGGTTCTCGACGAGATCCAGGAGGCGGTACGGCCCACGAATTTCAGAAACCATAACTGGTACGGCAATTATAAAAGATTACGCATAGAAGCCATCAAACAATAAAAAACAAACATTCGACAAACTAAAAGATCAGGCATAAATAAACACAAGAGCAAACATTCAACAAACTAAAAGAGCAAACATTCAACAAACCACAAGAGCAAACATTTAACAAACTA
>NZ_DASYCH010000064.1:0-15242 GCF_036500295.1 Puia sp.
GGAGCTTGCGGGGGAGTTAGCTGGGGCGTTGGCGGTGTCGCGGCGGTAGTAGCGTTCGCCGGAGATGAAAAGGAGTTCGGTATGGGTATCGGCCCAGAGGTGTTCGTGGGTATGGCAGGGTTCGCGGTAGTCGTGTTCCAGCATCCAGAAGCATTGGATGTAGGGTTGGAGGACGGGTGGCGGTGGGTATTCGTGGTAGAACATGGTCGGGAATGCCGAAGGCTTAATGAATATAGGTATAATCTTGTATAATTTCTTATATTCGGCGCCTCTTAACTGACCTTACAAATCTCCACTCATATTATGAATAAAAGTTTATTGACGACTGCCTGTCTAGCTATTGCGGTGACCGTCGGAGCACAATCGCCCCGCGTGATCACCACCGATGAGTATGCGCATGCCGAGAGCATGCTTAATTACAATACCGAACCGCTGATGGACCGGGCGATGGTTCAGCCGAACTGGGTTTCGGCGAGCCTGTTCTGGTACCGGGTGCTGACTCCGACGTCGAGTGAGTTTGTGCTGGTGGATGCGGCGAAGAAAGGGAAGACGACCTATGCCGACCGGGGGGCGCTGGCGCAGGCGATCTCCACTGCTCTGGGCAAGCCGTTTGATGCGTCGAAGCTCGGCGAAGGGCGGCGCGGCCGCGGCGGCAGGGGCGGTGGGCTCGAAGTGCTTTCGCCGGATGGAAAGCGGGCTGCGTTTATCCGGGATTGGAACCTGTGGGTGAAGGAAGTGGCCACGGGGCAGGAGGTGCAGCTGACGACCGACGGAGAAAAAGATTTTGGCTATGCGACCGATAATGCCGGATGGAAGACCGGTGAGGGGCCGATATTGCGATGGAGCGCCGACGGGAAGAAGATCGCGACTTTTAAGGACGATCAACGCCATGTCAGCGATATGTACCTGGTGACGACGAATGTGGGCAAGCCTACGCTGCGTGCCTGGAAGTATCCGTTGCCGGGGGATTCGGTGATCCCGATGATCCAGCGCATCATCGTCGATGTGGATGCGAAGAAAGTGATCGTGCTGAATGTGCCGCCGGACCCGCACCGCGCAACGCTGAGCGATGATATCGCGAGCAGCGGAACCTTTGACGATGTGGACTGGGCGGAGGATGACGCGCAGCTGGCCTTTGTTTCGACCTCGCGGGATCACAAACATGAGAAGTTCAGGATCGCGGATGCCGCTACGGGCGCGGTGAGGGAGGTGTTCCAGGAGGATGTGGCTACACAGTTTGAATCAGGCAGAGGCGCTATTGATTGGCGTTACCTGGCCAAGACAAACGAGATCATCTGGTATTCGGAGCGGGATAACTTTGGTCATCTTTACCTCTATGATGCGACGACCGGAAAGGTGAAGAATCCGATCACGCAGGGGGAATGGGTGGTGTCGCGGCTGGTGAAGGTGGATGAGAAAAAACGTGAGATCTATTTTATGGCGGTGGGCCGGGAGCCGGGCTGTCCTTATTTCAATCATTTTTATAAGGTGGGCTTTGATGGAAAGAAGCTGCAGCTGCTGACGCCGGAGGAAGGTAACCATACCGTTGCCCTCTCGCCATCGGGCGATTATTTTGTCGACAGCTGGTCGACACCGGAGACGCCGCCTGTCGCGGTGTTGCGGAATGCGGAAGGAAAGGTGGTGACGCCGCTGGAGAAGGCGGATGTGTCGAGACTGGTGGCGGCGGGCTGGCAGGCGCCGAAGTTGTTTAGCGTGAAGGCGCATGATGGCAAGACCGATATCTATGGGTTGCTGTTCACACCGAAGCACCTCGACAGTACGAAGAAATATCCGATCATCGATTATATCTATCCCGGTCCACAAGGGGGTAGTGTCGGCAACTGGGGTTTTGCGGCTTCGCGTAATGACAACCAGGCGTTGGCGGAGCTCGGGTTTATCGTGGTGGAGATCGAGGGGACGAGTAATCCGTACCGGTCGAAGAGTTTTCATGATATGGCCTATGGGAATATGGCGGAGAATACATTGCCGGATCAGGTGTCGGGCATCCAGCAGTTGGGCAGGCGATATCCGTTTATCGATGTGGACCGGGTTGGCATCTGGGGGCATAGCGGCGGTGGTTTTGCGACGGCAGGAGCGATGTTCCGGTACCCGGATTTCTTTAAGGTCGGCATTTCGGAGTCGGGTAATCATGACAACCGCAACTATGAGGACGACTGGGGCGAGCGGTATGACGGGTTGCTGGTGAAGAATGCCGACGGGACGGATAACTATACCGCGCAGGCGAATGAGAACTATGCGAAGAACCTGAAAGGGAAGCTGATGCTGGCGCATGGCCTGATGGACAACAATGTGCCGCCGGCCAACACGCTGCTGGTGGTGGAGGCCCTGGAGAAGGCCAATAAGGATTATGACCTGGTGGTCTTCCCGAACAGTCCGCATGGATATGGGCCAAATGGGCCGTATATGATGCGGCGGCGGTGGGATTATTTTGTGACCAATCTGATGGGGGCGATACCGCCGCATGAGTATCAAATGAAGCCGAAGACTGATCCGAGGAATATGCAATAAATCAGTTTATGAAAAAGAGAATACTTATTGTTTTAATTGCCGTTGGATTACTTTCCTGGGGTGTTACGGGGCATCGGACCGTGGGGAAGATTGCCGCGAAGCATCTGACTCCCGCGGCGAGTGCGGCGGTGCAGGAACTATTGGGGAGCGAGACGCTTGCCGATGTGAGTACCTGGGCCGATGAGATCCGCGGTCAGGCGGAGTACCGGCAGACGGGGTCCTGGCATTATGTGAACCTGCCGTTGGGGTTGAACTTTGCGGAATTCCAGAAGAAGGTGCAGGGGATGAGCGAGGAGAATGTTTACAGTGCGTTGCAGAAGATGGAAAAGAAGGTGGTCGATCCGGCGACGCCGCGGGAAAAGAAGGTGGAGGCGCTGAAGTTTATCGTGCATTTTGTGGGCGATCTGCATCAGCCGATGCATGTGAGCCGGGCCGAAGACAAGGGCGGCAATTCCATTCAGTTGAATTTCAACGGAACCGGGACGAACCTGCATAGCATCTGGGACAGTAAGCTGATCGACCGGCTGGGGCTGGGTTATGAGCAGCTGGCCGAGAAGGTGGATCATGCTACGCCGGCGCAGATCAGTCAGTGGCAGAAGGACCCGATGATCAAGTGGATGTGGGAGAGTTATACCATTACTTCGAAGTTATATGCCGAGGTGGATGCGATGAAGAGCCGGGCGATCGATGATAAGTACTATGAGGAGCATATTGCGACGGTGGAACAGCGGCTTGAGCAGGCGGGTATCCGGCTGGCCGGGGTGCTGAACAGTTTGTTTGCCCATGGTGTTGTGGTAGGACCGGCGACGGCCGGTTCGGGCGCGGGGAATGGCGCCGGTTCGAATGCCGGTGCGGGCGCAGGCGCGAATGCCGGGAAGCTCGAGGCTAAGGATGCGGCGGCGCATGTGGGCGAGACGGTCACGGTGACGGCGAAGGTGTTTGGCTATAAGGCGTTGGATGGGTTGACGCTGGTGAATCTTGGTGCGGCTTTCCCCGATCAGCCGCTGACGGTGGTTTTGCGGGGTGAGGCGACGGGGATGGCGAAGGAGATCGATGGGAAGATGATCCGGGTGACGGGGAAAGTGGAGATGTATAAGGGGAAGCCGGAGATCGTGGTGCGGGATGCGAAGATGATCGAAAAGGAATAGATCGAGAACAATGATCAATAAAAAGAGAGGTCGCCCGTGAGGGCGACCTCTCTTCGTTTAAGGGGTTACCGTAGCGGCCGGGCGGGGACGCCGGTTTTTGTGATGGTGACGGGGTGGATGCGGCCGTCGGCGTCGAAGGACATGCGGTCGATGCAGGTGACGCGATGGTTGGCGTCGGTTTCGCCGAGGGGGCGGCGGTGGTAGACGATGTAGTATTCGTCGGTGTTTGGGATATGGATGACCGAGTGGTGGCCGGCGCCGGTGGCGACGGCGGTGTCCTGTTGGAGGATCTTGCCGATCCGTTGGAAGGGGCCGGTGGGTTTGTCGGCGATGGCGTAGGCGACGGAATAGTTGGGGCCGCCCCAGCCGCCTTCGGACCACATGAAATAATATTTACCGTTGCGGCTGAACATCCAGGGCCCTTCGACATAGTCTTTTGGTGTGATCTCTTTGAAAGTCGTGCCGTCGGGGAAGGGTTCGAAGCCGGTGAAGTCGGGTTTTAGCCGGGCGATGTTGCAATGGCGCCAACCGCCATAGATCATATAGTATTGCCCGTCCTTATCCTGGAAGACGGCCATATCGATGGGTTGGGCGCCGTTGTGGAATTTGTCGATGAGGGGCTTTTTCAGGTAGTCTTTATAGGGGCCGCCGGGGTTGTCGGCCACGGCGACGCCGATGCCGCCGATGGCGCTGTCGTTCTGGATATCGTTGGCGGCGAAGAAGAAGTAGTATTTACCGTTGTTTTTTGTGATGGCGGGCGCCCACATGGCGCGATGGGCCCAGCGGACGGCGGTGGTATCGAGGATATGGGGGTGTTTTGTCCAGTGGATGAGGTCGGGGGAGGAGAAGGCGTCGAAGAAGACTTGCTTGTTGTATTTGTCGGAGAAGGTGGGGTAGACCCAGTAGGTGTTGTCGAAGATGGCGGCTTCGGGGTCGGCGTACCAGCCGGGGAAGATCGGGTTGCCGGAGGTGGGTTTCGCGGCCGCGGAGGTTTGGGCCGATGCTGGGGCCTGGGCGGTTGCGAGGAGAAGGGTGAGGAGGGCGCTGAAGAGGAGGGTGAGTTTTCTCATGACTGCAAATTAGGGTGAAATGGGGACGGCTTTGTAACTTAGGGCATGAAAAATTTCCTCTTTGCCGCGCTGCTGATGTCGGGCGCGATGATGGCGCGGGGCCAGGTGACGGCGCCCACGACTTCTTACCTGATCAAGGCCGGTAAATTTTTTGACAGCGAGACCGGCGTGTTCAAGACCCATATGGTCATCCTTGTCAAAGACAAGAAGATAGAGGCTGTCCGCACGGAGCAGGAGTTGAGCGAGGCGGATCGTGCCGGGCGGCAGGTGGTGGACCTCTCCGCCTATACCGTGTTGCCTGGGCTTATCGATTGTCACACGCATCTGCTGTACCGGGAGGAACTTCATCCGGGCAACCGGGTGGAGTCGATGGATATGATCAAGGAATTGACGACGGAGGGGGATGCATACCGGGCCATCTATGGGACGGCGCGGGCGCGGGCCTATCTGGATGCGGGGATCACGTCGGTGGAGGACCTGGGGAATTCGGGTCAGTATGGGGATGTCGCGTTGCGGCGGGCGATCGAGGAGGGGTTGGTGCCGGGACCGAGGATGCGCTGTGCGGGGCGTGGGTTGTCATCGGAAGGCGGGCAACTGCCGGGGCTGATCTATAAGCACCGGGACCTTGTGGCCGATGAGTACCGGGTTGTAAAGGGGGCGGAAGATGGTGTTCAGGCGGTTCGGGAAAATGTGACGCAGGGGGCTGATGTGATAAAAATCTATGCCAATAATACTCCCAATAATACGATGTTAAGCGTGGAGGAGATCAAGGCGATCGTCGGGGAGGCGCATCGTTATGGCCTTCGCGTAACGGCGCATGCCACGGACAACCGGGCGGTGTATAATGCCGTCATTGGCGGGGTGGACGGGATCGAGCATGGGTACAGTGTGGATGATACGACCTTTCAGCTGATGGCGAGGAAGGGCGTGATCTTTGTGCCGACCGATGGGGACAGCCTCATCTTTACGAAGTATGCGCAGCTGGCGAATCCCGATGACAAGACGGCGATCCCCAGGGTCATGGGATTCCGGCGATATCTTGGGTTGCGGTTGAGAGCGGCGCTGAGGGCCGGGGTGACCGTAGCGGCAGGATCGGATGATTATGTGGATGTCAAACTTCCTTTTGCGGCCCTTTCGAAGCATACGATCATCGGGTATGTGGAGTCGGGGGTTCCCGTGGCGAAGGCGTTGCAGTTTGCGACGGTGAATGCGAGCAGGCAGTTGAATTGGGCGGGTGAGGTCGGTGTTTTGAAGCAGGGGTATTTTGCGGATATCCTTGCGGTGGATGGGGATCTGGATACCGATATCCACGCGATCATGAATGTTCATTTTGTGATGAAGGGCGGCGAGATCGTGGTTCAGTAGCCAGTATCCGGGCGGCGATATTCTTCAGTGCCGGCGTTTGTTCGCTGAAACGCTGGAGCAGCGTGGCCTGGTTGAGCGCGCGGACGTAGTTGTGTCCTTCGTAGCTGCTGCCGTAGTAGGGGTCGCCGAGGAGGTAATCGGTGATAAAACGAAGGGCCTGCATATAGAGCAGGAATTCTCCGGCATAGACGAATGATCTTTTTTCTTCAGGGGTCAGGACGTCGATCATTTCTTCGAGATATCCTCTTACAATGGCTTCAAAGTATTCCAGGCGGACCGCGATGCGGGAAGTATCGCCTTCTTCTTCGCTTACTGGTGAAAGATAGGTTCTGAACATATCGCCGACGTCGCTGATGAAGTAGCCCGGCATGACGGTATCGAGATCGATCACGCAGATCCCTTTATCGTGCCGGTCGAAGAGCACGTTGCTGATCTTTGTGTCGTGGTGGGTGACGCGAAGTTTGAAGCCGGGGTTGGAAAGGATCTCTTCGTAGCGGGTGACCAGGTGGTGTTGGGTGGCGAGGTAGCCGATCAGTTCGCCTGCTTTGCGGAGGCGGTCGGGGTAGCCTTTTGCGAGGGCTTCGCGGAAGGTGCGATAGCGGAGGGGAAGATCGTGGAAATGGGGCAGGGTTTCGTGGAGCTGCCCGACTGGAAAGCCTGTCATCATCCGGGTAAAGGCGCCGAATTGGCGGGCTGCTTCGAAGGCCTGGCCGGGGTGGTCGACGACGTCGACGGTGATGGAATCTTTAATAAAGGGAAAGAGGCGGAAGAAGCCGTCCGGACCGGTGCTCACCAGGGTGGAACCTGATAATGCGGGCACCGGTCGCGGAAAAACGGCGTCGGGAAAGTGGGTTAAGAGATAGCCGCCGACTTTTTCGATGTTTTCGGCGATGAGGGCCGGCGAGGAAAAAATATCCTGGTTTATTCGTTGTAGGATGAACTTGTCGTTGCCGGCGCGGACGGTATAGGTTCGGTTGATGAGACCGCTTCCGTGTGGGGTTACGGGTGTGTCGGGAGGGAATCCATACGCGGCTAAGACGGCATCCAGCATTTATCACGGGTTGAGCGATTAAATGTACGGCCCGGGAGGGAGCGCCGGTGATGCAAACGATTGCACGAAATTGGGGGCGACTGGCGGGGGATGGATAGGGACAGATGCGGGGAGAGACGGATTGCGGGGAGAGGGCGGGCTGGCGGCGAGTGGAGGCGGGAGAGGACGGGCTGGCGGCGAGTGGAGGCGGGAAAGGACGGGCTAGCGGCGAGTGGAGGCGGGAGAGGGCGGGGCTAGCGGCGGGAGTGGATGATGAGCTGGCCGTTGATGACGAAGTTGAGATAGGATTCGGGTTCGGCTTTTTGAGGGTCGCTTTGATTATCGCGGGCGATGAGATCGACGAGGACTTCGGCGGCCTTTGCGCCTTGTAAATAGGGGTATTGTTCGACGGAGGCCATGGGCGGGTGTTCGAGGTAATGGGTTATCGGGAGGTTGGCGTAGCTGACGAAGCAGATATCCTTATTGATCTTTAGTTTTTGCTGCCGGGCGTATTGCATGGCATCGAGGGCGATATAGTCGTTTATGACGAGGATGGCGGTTGGTTTTGGGCGTTGGCTGAGGAGATGCTGCATGGCGCGGTGGGTGCCTTCTTTTGTAAGATCGGTGGAGGTGACGAGGCCCAGGTCGATCTTTAGCCGTTTGCGGATGAACACCTGTTTATAGGTTTCGGTGCGTTCATGAGAAGAGCGCATTTCTTCGGGGCCGTTGATGACGCCGATGCGGCGATGGCCTTTGTCGATGAGGAACTCGATGGCTTCGCGGGTGCCGCTGTTCATATTCGAGTAGACCTTGTTGAAGTCGGGGGTGGCGGGGACGCGGTCGAAGAAGACGACGGGGATATTGAATTTTTTCAGGGCGGTGAAGTGGTCGTAGCTGGTGGTGTTCTTGCTGAGGGAGACGATGAGGCCGTCGACGCGGTTGTTTTTCATGGTGGCGACGATCTGGCGTTCGCGGTCGACGTCATCTTTGGACTGGCCGATGAGCACGCTGTATTTATTGCGGATGGCGATCTCTTCGATGCCGTTAATGGCCTGGGAGAAGAACTCTTCGCCGAGGTTGGGGAGGACGACGCCGATGGTGAAGGTTTTGCGTTGTTTGAAGAAGATGGCCGTCTGATTGGGTTCGTAGTCGAGCTGGCGGGCGAGTTGTTGCACGCGCATCTTCGTCCGCAGGCCGATGCCGGGGTGGTCGTGGAGGGCGCGGCTCACGGTTGATACCGAGACATTGAGCTGCCGGGCGATCTCTTTGATGGTGGGGAGTTTTTCTTTCACGCGGTAAATGTAGGGGCTAGGGCCAAATTAAAAAACTATTAAATAACAAGCCGTTTTCAAGGTGTACAGAGGGAGCTGATTAGTTTTCGCTTTCAATGAAAACGTACTTGTTGTTGTTTTTTGGGTTCATGCTCGGTGGGCCGGTGGCGTTGGCGCAGGTTACGATCAAAGGCACTGTTTATGATCAGACCCAGCGATTTGTCCTGCCGGCGGTGAGCGTGATGAGCAGCAGCGGCATTGGTACGGTGACGGATTCGGCGGGGCGGTATCATATCCGGGTGCCGTCGGGCGACAGTATTTCCTTTTCTTATCTGGGGCGGAAGACGAGTATGTTCCCTGTCAGCGAAATTCCGGTGGGGGTGCCTTTTGACATGAGCCTGGCGGTGGCCATCGATTCGCTGCCTACGGTGCTGGTGCGGGAACCCAACTACCGGGTTGATTCGCTTGAGAACCGGAAGGAGTATCAGAAAGTATTCGACTATGCGCCGGGTTATTTGAAGAATATGAAAAGCAGCAATATGCGGCGGCCGGGTTTTGGGGTGGGGCTCGATCTTGATATGCTGCTGAACCCGAAGGCCAACCGGCGGATGCTGGCGTTGCAGAAGCGGCTGGAGGACGAGGAACAGGATAAGTATATCGATCACCGGTGGAACCGGGCGATGGTGCGCCGGGTCACGGGTCTGGAGCCGCCGAAGCTGGACAGCTTTATGCGGCAGTACCGGCCGACCTATTCCTTTGTCCAGAGCTGTGATACGGATTATGAATTCTACAAATATATTCAGGAGTGGGGGCGAATATTTGAGGAGAATTGGAAGGTGCTGCATAAAGAGTAGTACATTGTGGTTGCCATAGACCGCCTAATGAAAAAAATAACCTTACTGCTAGGAGCGTTTCTGCTGACTGCTTTTGGATTCGCCCAACAACCTACGCCCGGTGGGCCGTTCATTCCTACTTCTTTTATGCCGAAGAAAGCCGACACACTCGGCGCCTATCCGCATTTTGTGGTGTTTGGCGATCTCAACCAGGACGGCAAGCCAGATCTTGTCGTTTCGCGGGGGAGTTCGGGTGTTGTCGATGTGCTGACGAATGCGAGTACCGGTGGGAGCATTGTATTTAGTGTGCCCCTGGGTCTTACCGCGACGGGGACGGATCATGAGGGTGCGGCCGTGGGTGACCTGGATGGGGACGGCAAGCCGGATATCGTGCTGACGAATGCCATCGATCTGAATTCGATCTCGCTTTTTCGAAATACGGGCAGCGGGGGTGTCATCAGTTTTTCGGGGGCGCAGGATCTTGCGGTGGTGGATGCGCCGTACAGTGTGGCGATCGGCGATCTTGACGGGGATGGGAAACCGGATCTGGCGGTGGCCAATAACGGCGGGACGCAGATCTCGCTTTTTCGGAATACGAGTACTCAGGGAAATTTTTCTTTTGCGCCGCGGGTGGACCTGACGGTTGGGTTGGCGCCTTATGGCGTGGCGATCGGGGACCTGGATGGAGATGGCAAGGCCGATCTTGTCGTGAGTACGCAGGGGACGGGGGCTGCTTTGTATGCCGTGAAGAACCTGTCCACCGTGGGGGCGTTCTCCTTTGGGACGCCGATCGGGATTGCTTCGGGGAGCGGGTTTACGGTGGCTATCGGCGATCTTGACGGGGATGGGAAGCCGGATATCGCCGAAGCGGCGGCTGCGGCGATCATCGTCGTGAGGAATGAGTCCACCACGGGCAGCCTTGTGTTTGGCGGCGCGCAGAATTTTTATACTGCGAGCTATGCCGTGGGGGTGGTGATCGCCGACCTGGATGCGGATGGCAAGGCCGATCTTATCTGTCCCAACCGATTTACCAATAATATCTCTGCCTTTCATAATACCGGCTCTTCGGGTACCATCTCTTTTGCGGCGCATGTCGAATATGACGTGGATGCGGATCCGTTGAGTGTGGCGGTGGCAGACCTGGATGGGGATTCGAGGCCGGATATAGCGGTGGCCAATAGTGCGGCCCCGACGATCAGTGTGTTGAGAAATATCATCGGCGCCAATATAGCGCCCGAGGTGACGGGCTTTACACCTGCGCATGCGAACAGCGGCGGGCATGTCACGATCACCGGTGTCAACCTTGGCGGCGCCACGGCCGTGAGTTTTGGCGGTGTGGCGGCGCAGAGCTTTACCGGGACGCCGGCGACGAGCGTGGATGCGGTTGTGGGGGTGGGAGCCAGCGGAAATGTCAGTGTGACCACGCCTTATGGGGTTGCGGCGTTGGGCGGGTTTACCTATGACGGGCCGCTGATCAGCGGCTTTACTCCAACTATCGGGCTTGCGGGGACGGTGGTTACCATTAATGGATCCAATTTAACGGGTGCGACGGCGGTGAGCTTTGGCGGGGTGGCCGCGGCTTCTTTTACGTTGAACTCGCCGAACCAGATAACGGCCACGGTTGGGGCGGGCGCCAGCGGCGCCGTGATGGTGACGACGCCGATGGGATCGGTCTCGTTTGGGAGCTTTGTATTTGGGGTGCCCACGATCACGGATGTAAGTCCGGGTTCGGGCGCCGTGGGTAGCAGCGTGGTGTTGTCGGGTACGAATTTCGGCGCCACTCCTGCTGCCAATACCGTTTACTTTGGCGGGGTGCCCGCGACGGTAACGGCTGCGAGTACGGGCTCGCTGACGGTGACAGTGCCGACGGGGGCTGCCTATCAGCCGGTGAGTGTGACGACCAATGGTCTGACGGCGTATTCTTCGAAACCTTTTAGCGTTTCCTTTACGGTGGATAGTCCTACTATTACCAACCGGTCGTTTGCGGCGGCGGTGCGGGTGAGGACGGGTTATTGGCCGCGGACGCTTGCGGCGGGTGATCTCGATGGCGACGGCAAGGTGGATGTCGTGACGGGGAACGCGAATGATAACAGTCTTTCGGTGTTGTTGAACACCAGTGTGCCGGGGGCTGTGGCTTTTGCGCCGGCGATGTCGCTGCCGACGGGGCCCGATGTGATCAAGGTGGCGATGGGGGATATCGATGGGGATGGCAAGCTGGATCTTGTGGAAGTGAATTTCAATAATGG
This sequence comes from Puia sp., assembly GCF_036500295.1. NCBI lineage: Bacteria > Pseudomonadati > Bacteroidota > Chitinophagia > Chitinophagales > Chitinophagaceae > Puia > Puia sp. The sequence continues at coordinate 11,493 of NZ_DASYCH010000064.1, forward strand.
GAATGCGAGTTCGTTCTCGGTGTACCGGAACACGAGCGTTTCGGGAGCACTTAGTTTTGCTCCGAGGGTGGATTATCCGACCGGCAATGGATCGACGGATGTCGTCCTTGCCGATATGAATGGGGATGGGAAGACGGATATCCTGGTGCCGAGTGGTAACTCGGCGATCTGGTCGATCTATTTGAACCGGTCGACGGCGGGGGTGATCGCGTTTGACCCGGCCGTCTCTTATACCGCGCTTGGGCATGCCGAGAATCTGGCGGTGACGGACCTTGACAATGACGGCAAGCCCGATGTGGTGATTACCAATTTCAGCAGCAGCGATATCTCGGTGTACCGGAATCAGAGCAGCGGGGGTGTGCTGTCGATGGGCGTCAGTACGGATTATGACCTGGCTGAGGGGGCCAATGCCACTTTTGTCGCCACTGCCGATCTGGATGGGGATGGGAAGCCCGATGTCGGGGTTTCGAATTATTCGCTTAATACCGTCAGTCTTTTCCGCAATACGAGTACGGCGGGGAATGTGACGTTGTTTTTGCAGCAGAACCTGACGCATCCGCCGACCACGCTGAGTTTTGCCGATATCAACGGCGACGGGAAGGTGGACCTTTGTTCGGGTGAGATGGTGACGGGCAAGCTGTCGGTGTTCCAGAATACGTCCGCGGCGGTAGGTCTTTTCTCGTTTAATAACAATGTAGATCTCAGTCCCGGCAGTCTTGATGTCTTTACGGCGGTGGCGGATGTGGATGGGGATGGCAAGCCCGATCTGCTTGCGGTTGCGGCCGATCAGAATAGTCTGGTCGTATACCGGAACAGGATGGGTGATCCGTCGATCCATTCGGTGGTGCCTGACAGTGCGGAGAAGGGACAGACGGTGACCATTAATGGGAGTGGGTTTACGGGAGTGGTGGCTGTTTCGGCGGGTGGGGCGCCGGTCGATCATTTTACCGTGGTGGATGCGAAGACGATTCGTGCGGTTGTGGGGAATGGGAATTCGGGGAGTGTGGCGGTGAGGACGGCTTCGGGGAATGATTCGCTTGGCGGTTTTCATTTCATCCCGCAGATCAGCCCGAACGGTCCTGTCGTGGCTTGCGGAGGTGCGTCGGTGATCCTTGGGTCCACTGCCGGATCGGGCAATCAATGGTATAAGGATGGGACGATGCTGGCGGGGGATACGGCGGCGATATTAACGGCGACGGCCAGCGGGGTCTATTCGGTAAGGGTCACGACTAACGGGATCACGATGGCGGCGGATTCGAGTGCGGAGGTGAATATCCTGAGCGGTGCTGCGCCGGTGATCACGCGGAATGCCAATAATGACCTGGTATCCAGCGATACGACGGGTAATCAATGGATGTTGAACGGAACACCGATCCCGGGTGCAACGGATGTGCGTTATCATCCCACGCAGACGGGCAGCTACACCGTTCAGGCGACGATCGCGGGTTGCACGACCGATGTGTCGGACCCCTATTCTTTCGTCGCCAGCGGGCTTATCGATCTTGGGAACGGGCAGTTTGTGAGTTTGTATCCCAATCCGGTGAAGAACAGTCTGAATGTTTATTGGAATATCAACGGCAATCCGACGCTGGATGTCGTGATCTCGGACCTGGAGGGGCGGCAGATGCTGACGGTGAGTCATGTGTCGAACGGGACGGTGCTGGACCTGACGGGGCTGCCCAGAGGGGTTTACAATGTGAAGATCTACAGCAGTGACTCTTATAAGATCAATAAGACGGCGAGGATCCTGAAGGTGGACTAGCCGGTTATGGGTCAGAAGGTTTAGTCGATGGGGATGGCTACGCCCCATTGCGTTGGGAACTGGCTTCGCGCGGCGCCGGAGCTGTCCACGATATAAACGACCGTCGGGATGCCGCGCACCGGCTGACCCGGGGAGCCGACTGTTACCTGCCATACTTTCACCAATTTTTTGCCCGATTCTTTTACGGTACTTGCGGGTGCATAGATGGCGTCAATGTAGCCTAATACCGCCTCGAGACAGGAGTCGTGGAGCTGGATCCCATTGAGGTTCATGCGGGTGACTGCGACAACATTGTCGCGGGAGGTGACCGCGGCCTGAAAAGTTTTTATAAAAATACTGCGGAGGGCTTCGGGGGTTTGGTGGCCTGTGCTGTCGGGACCGGGATAGTCGTATTGGGAATTGTGCGTGCTCGATGGGTTCAGGATGCCATCTTTAAAGGTCCAATAATAGAATGGGGGGACCAATAGGGGCAGGCCGTTGATGAACGGGGAGGCGAACACCGACTGGTAGTGCGTGGTGATGCCTGAGGCCATGTAAGTTTGGTTGTTATAAGTAGTGAAATGCATGCCGGCCGTGGAGAGGTTGTTGGCGGCGAAGAGGGACCGGATCGTGTCGAGTTGATTGGCGTTGACCGTTTTGGGGGTGGCGGGGCTGGGAAGGATGGAGATGCAGCCGCTGTCATGGATGGTCCTTTTGCAGGCGGCGACGCAGATGATCAGCGCCAGGATAAGGGGGGCTTTTTTCATTTGGCAGTTTTGCTCTATGACAAGGGAAAACCGATCAGCGTTGCATTGCGGTACAAGGGAGCGTATTCTAAGTTAAAACCAAATATTTTTTAGGCCGCCAGCCTGATTTCGTATTTGGACTGTCTTTTTACGACGGCGAACAATCGCTCGACGAGTTTGGCTCGGATGATGTTTATTACGCTCATTTTGGGCTTACCCTCGGCTACTTTTTGTTCATATTTGCGCTTCAGGTCCTGGTCCCACCGTACGGCACAGATAGCGGCCATCGTCAACAGGCATTTCAACTTTTTATTGGCCAGGTGGCTCACTTTCGTTCTTCCCCGGATGCTACTGCCGGACTCATGTTTAAAAGGAGCTACTCCGCAATAACAGATCAGCTTTCTGGCGTCAGAGAAACGGGTGCAGTTCTCTGTGGCTATGATAAAATGAACGGCGGTAGCAAAGCCTATTCCGATAACACTGGTGGCCAGTTCGTAATTTTTGTTTAGTCCCGGATCTTGTTTCAATAGCTCTTTTATGGCTTCTTCCAACTGCTTAATTTCCTGACCCAGCACCTGCATGATATAGGTGCTGGACTCGCTTATTTTTGAGTTTAATTGCTGCCCCATCTGGCCTTCCAGCTCTTTTATCCTGGCCTGATAAGAAGCCTTGTCACCCACTAATTTATCCCGATAGTTCATCAATTGCTGAAGCTCCAGGAGATTGGCGCTCATCGGCTTCATAGGCTGTAGTTCTTCTTTGCGCATCCACCCATATTTGCGGATAAACCTCGCATCGGCCTTATCCGATTTGCCTCTGATCATCCCCAGGGAACGTTTAATATCCAGCGCTGGCCTTTTCACATAGGCAATTCCCTGGCTATACAAGTACTGCTCCAATCCATAGGTATAGATCCCGGTATGCTCCATCACCACCAATACCTCTTCCAACTGGCCTTTACACTGCTTTTTAAGCCATTTTCCCAGTTGTTTAAACCCCTGAGCTGAATTGGCCACGGCGTCAAGCTGCTGCCGCTGAACATACAAATGACAATCTAAAGTGCTTTTTGATACATCAATACCCATGATGTTACTGATCTTCATAACTTTACTTTTAGGAATAAAAAAGAGTTGCCCTGCTGCTAAGACCTTTAATAGCCCATTACGGCTAATATTCTAATTTGCGCGAGGCAACCAGAAAAGGAAGAGAGGTCTAATACGCAACTCGGAACCGTTAATTCCAGTCGCACTCGTAGTTCACCTC
>NZ_DASYCH010000065.1:0-2895 GCF_036500295.1 Puia sp.
TGGCGTGAGGGGCTTTCGATGGCGTGAGGGGCTTTCGATGGAAGTAACTTATTTCATGAGACATAACAGAAGAAGTTTTATTCGGAGCAGCACGGCGGCGGTATCGGCGTTGATGCTGGGATCGCTGGAAACATTTGCAAAAGACAGACCTATTATGAGCAGTACAGCTGGATTTGAATTAAAGGTGCTTGCCACCAACTGGGGCTTTGAGGGGACGCTTGACGCGTATTGCGCCAAGGCCAAAAAAGAGGGTTATGACGGGATCGAGATCTGGTGGCCGATGGAGCCTGCGGCGCAGAAGGAATTGTTTACCGCGTTGAAGGATCATGGATTGGAGGTGGGATTCCTGTGTGGCGGGCAGGAGAGTTCTTTCGAACCGCATTTCGAGACGTTTCGCAAGATGACAGAGGGGGCGGCGCTGAATACCGTGCAGCGGCCGTTGTACATCAACTGCCATTCGGGGCGGGATTATTTTTCGTTCGAACAGAATAAGACTTTCCTGGATCATACGCGGTCGCTGGCGGCGCGGTCGGGGGTACTCATCTGCCATGAGACGCACCGGTCGCGGATGCTTTTTGCGGCGCCGGTGGCCCGGCATTTTATCGAGAGCGACCCGGAGCTGCGGGTGACCTTTGACGTTTCCCACTGGTGTAATGTGAGCGAGAGCCTGTTGGCCGATCAGGCTTCGACGGTGGAGCTGACGCTGGCGCGGGTGGATCATATCCATGCCCGTATCGGGCATCCCGAGGGACCGCAGGTGAACGACCCGCGGGCGCCGGAGTGGAAGTCGGCGGTGGATGCGCATTTTGCGTGGTGGGACAAGGTGGTGGAACGGAAGAAGAAGGAAGGCAAACGACTAACGGTGCTTTGCGAGTTTGGGCCGCCTGACTATATGCCGACGTTGCCGTATACGCGGCAGCCGCTTGGCGATCAGTGGGCGATCAATGCGTATATGATGCATATTCTCAGAAGCCGGTACGCATGAGTTCCATTGTGACATTTATCGGGCATTGGCATCCGGTGCTGGTTCATTTACCGATCGGGATGATCCTGGCGGCGTTGTTGTTACAACTGCTGGCGGGGAGGGCTGCGTTTGCCACGGATGCCGCCGGCAGGTCCATTGTTTTGAAGGCGGTGTCGGCGGTGTTGCTGGCGGGTGTCATCTCGGCGGCGGCCTCCTGTTTTACGGGATGGGTCCTGTCGTCGAGCGGAGAATATGACCCCACGCTGGTGGGTTGGCATATGTGGATGGGGATCAGTCTGACGTTTCTTGGTTTTTTTCTGTGGGTGCGGGTACGGATCAACGGTTTTGCGTTCGCGGACCGGGTGCTGTCGCTGATCATTCTGGGATTGGTGATCGTGACGGGACATCTGGGCGGGTCGCTGACGCATGGAAGTGATTATTTATTCCTGGGCGGCGGTTCGGCCGGGCCGGCTGAGGTGGACTCGCCGATTGTGAATGTACAGGAGGCGCACGCTTATGCGGAAATCATCCGACCGATATTGCGGGATAACTGCTATGGCTGCCATGGGGCGAGGCGGCAGAAGGGTGGGTTGCGGATGGATGATCCAACCTGGTTGGCAAAGGGAGGGAAGGACGGGGTCGTTATTTTGCCGGGAAGGGGGAATGCGAGTGAGCTGATCAAACGGCTGTTGCTGCCGGAGGGGGATGAGCATCATATGCCGCCGAAAGAAAAGAAACAATTGAATTCGCGGGAGATCTTATTGCTGCGTTGGTGGATCGACCAGGGAGCCGATCCATCGCGGCGGGTGGCGGAGCTGAAGCAGCCTGATTCGGTTCGGCCGGCGTTGTTGTCGGTTCAGGGTGCGCGGGCGAGGCCCCGGGTGAACGCGGCCGATGGCGAGGTGCCGGCGGCGGAGGTAGCGGCAGCGGATGAGAAGGACCTTGCCGCGTTGCGGGCGAAGGGCGTGCTGGTGATGGAGGTGGCGCGGGGGAGTCATTGGTTGGAGGTGGAGATTGCCGGCGGCGTGGGGGGAACACACAGGATCGATAGTGTGGTTCGGTTGCTGCTTGCCGTGAAAAAGCAGCTGGTCTCGCTGAAGGCGGGGTATACCGGACTCGGGGATAGTGCGCTTAGGATGATCGGGCAGCTGGATTCGTTGCGGTCGCTGGATCTGGCGGGGAATTCGATTGGGGATGCGGGGCTGGCGGCTTTGAAGGGGTTGAGTGCCTTGCGGGTGTTGAACCTGGTGGGGACGGCCGTGAGTGCTGCCGGGATCGAGGGGTTGAAGGGGTTGCCGAAATTGCGGCGGGTCTATCTGTATCAGACGAAGGTAGGTAGCCGGGACTGGGCGGAGTTGAAGCGGGTGCTGCCGAAGGTGGAGATGGATACCGGCGGGTATTCGATGCCGGTGCTGGCGGGGGATACGAGTGTGGTGAAACAAGGGAAGAAATAGCCACATACTACAAGTGCGATAAGTATCCGTTTTTGATATTATTTGGTGTTTTATTGTTATTTTTATATATTTATAGTGCAGCAAGTATCAAAAACTGATATTTAATGAATTTGGAATCACAAGAACAGAAAGGACTGAGCGCGCGAGAACGTCAGATTATAGATGCGCTGGTCAGACAAGGCAAACAAATCATTCGCCCGGAAGATTTGCAGTCGTTGCCAAATGGAATTGCTGGCCGTCCAAATCTAATACTGTCGCGGTTAACAAAAAAAGGATGGCTCCAGAGATTAAGAGCGGGTGTTTATCGAATTTTACCATTAGGCTCTGAGTCAGTGAACATGATCGCAGAAGATGCCTGGTTAATTGCCGTTGAGATATTTGCCCCATGTTATATAGGTGGTTGGTCGGCGGCCGAGCACTGGGATCTTACTGAACAGATTTTCAATAAAACACTCGTGATTACTGCTAAAAAGCAAA
>NZ_DASYCH010000066.1:0-4248 GCF_036500295.1 Puia sp.
CAACTGGTCGATCATCTTTTCCGTCATGAAGCGGGAAAGATGATCGCCGTGTTGACCCGTATCTTTGGCATCCACAACCTGGAACTGGTCGAAGACACGGTACAGGAGACTTTTTTGAAAGCGCTGCAGGTATGGAAGTACGGGCCGGTCCCTGACAATCCATCCGGCTGGCTGATGCGGGTGGCCCGGAACCAAACGATCGATCTTATCCGTCGTCAGCAGAAAATGTCGGGCATCTCCGAAGAGCTGGCCAGCCGTCTCCGCTCGGACACCGAACACACGATCGAAGAATTCTTCCTGGATACCGAAATAGCGGATAGCCAACTGCGTATGATCTTCACCTGCTGTCATCCCTCGCTCAATCCCGAAGACCAGGTGGCGCTGACACTGAAGACGGTATCCGGTTTTGGGGTAACGGAGATCGCCAGGGCCCTGGTCTCCACCGAAACCACCATTCAAAAAAGGATCTATCGTGCCAGGGAATATATCAAAAAACATTCGATCCGGTTCGAGATCCCGGTCGGCACAGCACTACGGGATCGCCTCGAGACGGTCTATACGGTCCTCTACCTTTTGTTCAACGAAGGTTATAATTCCGTAAAAGCCGACGAGCTGATCCGTCACGACCTTTGCGCCGAAGCCATGCGCCTCTGTAAACTGTTGTCGGAACATGGGATAGGCGCACATCCTTCTACCTACGCCCTTCTGTCCCTGATGTGTTTCCAGGTTTCCCGCTTCGACAGCCGGATCGGGGACGACAATACCATCATTTTATTGCAAAAGCAGGACAGGAGTAAATGGGACCGGGATCTGATCCATATGGGGTATCATTATCTCAACCAATCGTCCGATGGCGACTATCTTTCCGTCTACCATATCGAATCGGCGATTGCGGCGGAACATTGCCTCTCACCCGATTTTGCCTCTACCAACTGGAAGTCCCTTCTTTATTTGTACGATCGCCTGCTGGAGCGAAAACCCATTCCCATCGTCCGGCTCAACCGCTCGGTCCTGGTGGCGCAAATGGGCGATCTGACCGCCGCCATCGATGCGATCCTGGACATCGAAGATATCGGGGACCTGCTCCGGCATCACTATATCTATAGCGCAGTACTGGGGGATCTATATGGACGCGCGGGCAATTTCGCCGAAGCCCGGAGATTGCTGGACATGGCCTGCCATCTTACTTCTTCCCTCGCAGAAAAAAAGTTGCTACGGGAAAAGTTGGACACACTACCTCAATGACTCGTTTGGCCTCGCCGCAATGATTCGTTTGGCGCCGCCGCAGTAATGCATTCGGCCTCGCTAACGTTCGGCCTCGCTAATGCTGCCGGACCGTATCCCTTTTCCCCCGCGCCGAATCCGGGATGCCATTACCCGTCAGGGGACGGACGCCATCCGTAGCCTTTACCGAGCCAAGCGTGCCGCTGGTGGATGTATTGGGATCAGGACGGGCCGTGATGGGCGCCGGGGTTGTACAGGAGACAGCCACGGCGACCAAGGCCATAGCAATGTATAGGGTTTTCATACCTTTCTTTTAGGCAGGAATGCAAGGATCAGGCCATGGCATCATCCTTTCTTCAGCAGTACTTTTTGTCCCGCGAATTCGGTCGAGGCGTCGAGTATGGCTAGCAACTGAGGCCATTTTGCAGCAGGTTCCTCATTGTGTTTGTAGACCCGCTTGAAATGCAGGACCAGTTGACCCCCTTCGATCTTTGCGGCGGTGGTCAGGCTGCCACAGTCGTTCTCGAGCGTCCTGTTCAACTTATCCGCTCCCTGGACGGTGAATCCCTGCGGGATCGCAAAACTGACCGAATAATCGATCGTACGGGCGTAGGGCATATAGATGTCCACTTTCCGGGTACGCTGCGAAGAGGTGAGCTTTAAGGGCGAGCTGACGGTCTTGCCGATGCTCAGAAGTATATTGTTGCCGGCCCTTTGCAGGAGGCCGTCCATCGTGAATTCCGTACTGTAGACCAGGTCCGGCGCACTATGGCGGAGACCCGGGTTGTCCACTTTCCAACTGATCATTTCTTTGGGGTTTTCTTCGAATTCGGAAGAGACCTCTTCCTTAAAACGATCTTTCAACGACTCCCTTGCCTTCTGCAACGCCGTAGCATAGTCCTCGGAAACATTCTTACTCTTCCGGGCCTTTTTCAGATCGTCCATGATCGACTTTTCGACATGCATCGTATTACGTTCCGACTCATAGCAATCTTCGAAATTCAGCAGATGGAGTTGTTCGCCTTCTTTCATTCTGCCGGTAAGGGTCGTTTGCCTTTTCACGCGGACCGATTGCATATCGTCGCCGGAAATATTGATGTGCAGGTTTTCCCGGTGTATATTATCGGCGGCGGCGCTCAGCGGGGTCAGGTTCGTGAGGTTTGGCTGGGCGCCTCTGCGGCCATTCTGGCTATTGATATCGACACAAGGCTGTCCTTCCAGGTAGTCGGGAATATAACCGGGACAAGTGAACATATTGTCATTGGTGATATAGAAAGGTTTGTCCACATCCACCTGGAGCAGGTGTACCAGGTCGCCGGGAATCATGACCTGGCGCATATCGGGGCCATAACGCGAAGGCAGGGCCACGATATGATATTTTATTTTGAAACGGTTGAATACCGTGCCGAGACAAGACAGATAAAGGTCTGTTTTCATCTCCATATGATTACGCCCTTCTCCCACGATCATGTCTTTTTCCACCTGGTTGTAGTAAAGGTTGAACCGGTAGGCATAATAGACAAGATAGGCCAGGCTGTCCTTCGAAAGCGTGTAGTAATGTTTGTCGGCCGCGCGAACGATTTTTTCTACCTGCTGGATGATCATATAGGCGAGTTGCGGGTTGCTTTCCACCCAGGAACGCCTGATCACGTCCGATAACGGTGCGTCTTTGATCACGTCCCCGTTCGAACGTCCGGTCGCTAGTCTGCCGCCGGCAAGTACATTGATCCGGAAGGCAGGCAATTCGCGCAACGAAGACATCCAGAGACCCGTCGGAGCGGCCGGGATATTGTGCAGCTCCAGGTCCAGGACGAGGTCTTTATCCTCATTGGCACTTTGTCTCGCATCCGGCGCCTTGTTCATGCTGCGATATTCTACCGCATATTTATCGCCGATCTCGCAATGGATGGAATAGTGGAGGATGGGGTGATCATCGCCAAAGACAAAGATCAGCCGCTCCGGCTCCCGCAGCGCTACGGACCATTCTTCCACCCGGACATAATAATCCAGGAGATCCCCCACCTGCAGGTCAGCGATAGCCAGCTTACGCTCCAAATCGTCTTTGTCAGTTCGTAAGATCACCGATTCATCAATGCTGATCTGCCGGACCGAGCCATCCGGCTTGATGATCCGGGCGCCGACGAAGGTCGTGGCCGTCCCCGAGATCCACCCATTCAATTTTTTGAATTGACGGAAGTTCAATTGGGAATATTCCTCGAGGGATGCCTTGTCGTTGATCTTTACCAACTCCCGGACGGTACTGTTATAGTAGAAATTACGACGGGCGCCTAAGACCGCCCAATCCATTTTCTTTTTTGAATCGGCTTCGATCACGGCCCGCCGGGCAAGGATCACGCTCGACTCACCCGCGTACCCGGCAGGAACCGTATGACTTGCGAAAGCGGGGAGCTTCCATCCCCATACTTCCTGGTTGACGGCCGCCGCCCGTTCTTTATATTTTACGGTATCCGCCTGTGCGTGGACGGATTGACCGGCGATGACGGCCAGGAGCACAAAGGACAAGGAGTATAGCTTCGAAAACATATTGCGTGCGTTTATTTTTTGGTAAGTGTGACCTGCTGCAGGTAGGCCTTCTTCAAAAGGGCGATATCGGCATTCCATTGCCGGAAGGCGGACCTGGGCAGGTGAACATCCTTGAGAACGATCGTTTTCCGGTATTTCAAGACATTCCCTTCCTGTTTATAGGACAGCGAGAACCCGTATCCATTGCGTTGTATATCCAGGGCGGGGGGCAGGCCCGAAACGGTATAACCCGCGGGGATCGCGAGGTTGGCTTCCGTGATGCGGTCCTCTTTGCATTCGAAGAGGTAGTCATGATGACGGCTGGTCGTGTCGATAGAAGCCTCAGAAAATTCCTTCCGGAAATCGAGGTCCAGGTAAAGATCCTTGTCGAAAGCCGTAGCCGCATTGTTAAACACCAGGTTGTAGTGATAGGTGAGGTCGATGTTCCGGTTGTCCATCCCTTCCTGTTTCACATCCGTCATGAGATAATTCACATTGCCC
>NZ_DASYCH010000067.1:0-36832 GCF_036500295.1 Puia sp.
CGGAATGTGGTCGTGGCCCGTCCCGGCGGGGTGGATTCGGCGGGCAACCTGATCGGGCAGCCCAAGATGACGCAGACGGATAATATCATGCACGCCGACTCGATCGTCTACAACATAAAATCGCAGAAAGGCATTACGCAGAATACGATCACCAATTCGGGGGACATGTTCGTGCATGCCAGCAAGATGAAGAAGATAACCCCCGAGGAGTATTTTGGCTACAAAGGGGTTTTCACGACCTGCGATCTCGATACCCCGCATTTTGCGTTCCGCACGAACAAGATGAAGATCGTCAACAAGAAATTTGCCATTACCGGTCCCATCCATCCTGAATTCGAGGGAGTGCCTTTACCCATCTATATTCCCTTTGGCTTCTTCCCGCTCTCGACCGGGCGGCATTCGGGTCTGCTGCCGCCGCAGTTTGCGGCCAATGATCAGGCCGGTCTGGGCCTGGAAGGATTGGGGTATTACAAGGTCTTTAATGATAATTTCGATGCCATATTCCGAACCAACCTATATTCCTACGGAGGGTGGAACTTATATATCACCCCGGAATACAGGGTGCGGTATCGCTACAGCGGGACGATGAATTTCGCGCTGCAGAATACCAAGCTGCTCTCGGATGCGGGAAAGGATGCCTTTACCACCTCCAAGACCTTTAACTTCAGCTGGAGTCACCAGATGGACCAGAAGGCGCGGCCCGGGACCAATTTCAGCGCCAACGTCAATGTGGCTTCGACCAAATACAACCAGTACCTGCTGAACAATCCGACGGCAAACTATGCCAACCAGTTGAGCTCATCGATCACCTATTCGAAGACCTGGGACGGCAAGTACAACCTGACGGTCAGCGGTACACACAACCAGAACAATGCGACGAGGATCGTGAACGTGAGCATGCCCAATATCGCCTTTACCGCTCCAACCATCTATCCCCTGCAGAAGAGCACCTTTGTGGGGACACCGAAATGGTATGAGAAGTTTGGGATAGGGCTTACCAGCAACATCGCGGGCGGGGCCAGTTTCTATGATTCGCTGTTCAGTCTGAAACGCATCACCGATACCTTCCAGTGGGGCGCGCAGAACAGTATCCCCATCAGCCTGGCGCTGCCGCTGAAGGGGCCGCTCCAGGTGTCGCCGGGCGTCAGCCTCCAGAACCGCCTGTATTCGCGGAAGCTGTTCCGGAAGTATGATCCCGTGTCCAACAAGGTGGACACCGTCGGCGTGCAGAAGGGCCTTTTCTATGCGAACGATATGTCCTTTAGCCTGAGCCTGGCCACGGCCATCTTCGGTACCTTCCAGGGGTTTGGGCGCAACAGCAAACTGATGGGGATCCGTCACGTGATCCGGCCGACGCTGAGCATCAGCTATAAGCCGGATTTCTCGGCGCCATATTATTATAACCTGACGACGCCCTACGATACGACAGCGGGGGCGCCAAAGCTGACGCATCAACAACGGGTGTCGTATTTTGATGGGAGCACGTATGGGGCCTTCGGGGAAGGGCGATTTGGCGGGATCAGTTTTGGGTTGGACAACCATATCGAGATCAAGCTGCGGAATAAATCGGATACGAGTAGTTCCGGCTCGAAGAAGGTGACGATCATCGACGGCTTTGGCTTCAACGGAAGCTATAACTATCTGGCGGATTCGTTCAAACTGTCACCGATCAGCTTTTACTTCCGGAGTACGCTTTTCAACAGCATCAACATCACGGGCGGGGCGACGCTGGACCCATATCAGACCGATACCATGGGTTTCGACCGGAACAAGTATGCCTGGGACGCCAAAAAATTCTCGCTTGGCCGGATCACTTCGGGTAACGTGGCGATCTCGACCAGTTTCAAGAGCAAGCCGAAGGATTCCAAGTTAGAACAGCAGAAGCAGGCGCTGATCGACCAGAACCAGATGCCGATGACGATGGAAGAGCAGCAGGCGCAGCTCACCTATATGCGCAACAACTCGGCGCAGTATGCCGATTTCAATATCCCCTGGTCGCTGAACCTGTCCCTCGCCTTCAATTTTACGAATGCGGAGAAGCCGGACTATAGCGGGTTTGCGACAACGATTACCTCGAGTCTGAACTGGAGCGGTGATTTCAACCTGACGGACAAATGGAAGATCGGCCTAAACGGATATTATGACCTGCGGTATACGAAGCTGCAGTCGCTGACGATGAATATCTCCCGCGACCTGCACTGCTGGCAGATGTCGATCAATGTGACGCCGGTGGGCTATAGCCATTACTTCAATATTACGATCAACCCGAAAGCGGGGATCCTCCAGGATCTCCGGATCAACCGGACGAAGTATTTCTATGATCAGTAAGCGCGCGGGCGGGCCACGTTAACCCCGCGGCCCGGCGGCGTAGCGATCCCACATGAGTTTATAGATGCGTTGTTTTAGCGTTTCGACCGTGTCATCCGCCTGTGGGGTAATAGGGTCGAGAAAGTGCATATAGAGCCTGCTGGGCCGGTAGTAGAGGGTCTTGCCGGCCGGCATGACCTTGCGGGTGTTAAAGATGACGGCGGGGAGGATGGGTTTGCCGGTGTTGAGGGCGAGGCGGAAGGCGCCGTCGTGGAAGGATTTGAGCGGGTCGCCGGTCTTGTTGCGGGTGCCTTCGGGATAGATGCACATATGAAGCCCGATGTCGAGGGCTTCTTTCATTTTGACAAAGGATTCGCGGCGGGAGGCTTCGTCGCGGCGATCGACAAGAACGGAGCCGGTGCGGTAGATCATGCCGAAGAGGGGGATCCTGGCCATTTCGATCTTGGCGATGGTTTTGTTGCCGCCGGGGATGCCGGGGTAGGAGATGGGGACGTCGAGGAGGGCGTTATGATTGCAGAGCACGATATAGGTCTGGCCGGGAGCGAATTTTTCCCTGCCGCGGACGGTGAGCGGGGTGCCCGCGAGGGGGAGGAAGACGCCCATCCAGATGCGGGCCATGCTCGCGAAGGCCGTCGTCTTCTGCGGATCGCGGCGGAAGTAGCTGAAGGCGAGGAAGAAAGGAAAGAGGATGAGCATGGTGACGACGAACAAAAGAATGACCCAGATGGCCCAAATAGGCGCAAATATCGCCCAGAAGCCGCCGCCACTGCCGCCGCTGCCGGCGGCGCCGGGATTGCCTGGATTGGGAAGGTCACCGGTGGCGGACGTCCCGGCGGCGGATGGCGGATCGGGTGAAAGCTGTCTGCGGTTCATGCTGCAATTTAGGGGATAGTTGTGTATGAGAATTCCCGGATGGCGCCCCACTACAGCATCCAGTCGATAGGGTCGATGCCGTTGCCCCCGAGCCAGGCGTTGGCCTTCGAGAAGTGCTTGCAGCCGAAGAAGCCTTTGTCGGCCGAGAATGGCGAGGGATGGGCGGCCTTCAGCACCAGGTGTTTTGTTTCGTCGACGAGGGCTTGTTTTTCTTGCGCGAATTTGCCCCAGAGGAGGAAGACGGTGTGTTCTTTTTGCGCCGAGACCTTGGAAATAACGGCGTCGGTGAATTCGGCCCAGCCGATCTTGGCGTGGCTCATGGGTTCGTTGGCGCGGACGGTGAGGGAGGCGTTGAGCAGCAGCACCCCCTGCTCGGCCCAATGGGTGAGATCTCCGTGCTTGGGAATGGACATGCCGATGTCGTTATGCAGTTCTTTAAAGATGTTGACGAGCGAGGGTGGTGGGGGGACGGGTTTTTGAACGGAAAAGCTGAGGCCATGGGCCTGGCCAGGGCCGTGGTAGGGATCCTGCCCGAGGAGGACGATCTTCACGTTGTCGAAAGGGGTGGTGTTGAACGCGTTGAAGATGAGGCCGCCCGGGGGATAGATGGTCTTGCCGGCGACGCGTTCCGTCTTGAGATGGTTGACGATCTGCAGAAAATAAGGTTTGGTGAATTCGGCCTTGAGTACCGCTTTCCAGCTTTCGTCGATCTTTACGTCCATAGAGGAGGGTAAATGGTTTTAATGTCTGGGCGCTTTCGCCCGGGAACGGCATTTTGCCGTTCGGGCCGAAGGTAGGGAAATTGGTTTAAAGCCATTGATGCAAAAGGGTTTGGCTTAGACGGGGATTTTTTTTATTTTTGCCGGCCGATTCGACCCGGTAGCTCAGCTGAATAGAGCTCCTGCCTTCTAAGCAGGCGGTCGTGGGTTTGAATCCCGCCCGGGTCACGAAGCCTCGCACGATAGTGCGGGGCTATTTTATTTGGTAGCGAGGAGAGCTCGCTCTCCAAAGCGGACAAATGAAATAGTCTCATCCCGCGATAGCGGGATGAGAGGCTTTGGGTAAGGCCTTCAAAGGGGTGTATCGACCCCTTATAACCTGGACAGTTTTCTAAAGTTATTTGGGCGGGATGTCAACCGCCTTTAAAATTCATGAAAATTGAAGCAATTTCTCAGTATAATCAACCATGAATAGCGGAATATTGAGTAATCCATCATCCTTCTTCAAATTTCTTAATGAATACCTAATTCTAACAGGTGGCTGATATAGCTCATTATAAACGGCAAGGCTCTTACTTCTTATGTTTTCATCTGATTTTACTTCTATAGGAATAATGTCGTTCTTCACTTGAATCAAAAAGTCTACCTCTGCCTGACCGCCTGAAGTCCAATACCGAGGAGTGCCTTCAAAGTTGGCAATTAGATGTTGTAGTATAAAGTTTTCGCTCAAGGCACCCTTAAACTCCATAAATAGCCGGTTTCCTTCTCTTATCGCAATAGGATTCAAAAATGAAAGCCTACGCAGCAACCCCACATCAATAAGATAAAGTTTAAACGCGGATAGGTCGTCATAAGCGGAGAGCGGTAGACCTGGTTTAGAGATACGATAAAGACGGTGCACAAGACCTGCGTGTGAAAGCCAGAGTAGGGCATCTTCATATTCACGGGAGCGAGCTCCCTGCTTTATCGCTTGATACAGAAACTTTTTATTGTCCCTGGCCAGTTGGGAAGGAATAGAAGACCACAGGTAGTTAAGTTTGGGAATTTCTTTATTCTCAGCATGCTTTGAAAAATCAAGGGCATAAGCATTGACTATATTTTGAAGCACCTGCTGTGTTTTTTCCATATCCTGCTTTTCTAATAGAGCAACCACAGCCTCAGGCATTCCACCGCAGATGAAGTACATTTTCAATTTTTCAACCAATTGATGAAAGAAAATATCCGGCAGCGGTTCAATTCGATCAATGCTTTCCAAATAATCAAATAATTTTTCGTCTGTAGCGGATAAGAACTCCGAAAAACAGACCGGATTTAAATGCAGAAAATCCACTTTTCCCACCGGAAACGAATTTCCGCGGGACATAGCAACTCCGAGTAAAGATCCAGCACTGGCTACTGCATATTCCGGAGCATTTTCGCAGAAGTATTTTAATGTATTAAACGCATCATTGCATTCCTGAATTTCATCGAATATAATAAGTGTTTTTTGCGGTAGTATGGGTCGTCCTTGTACAAGAGATAGGTTTTGTACAATTCGCGCGACATCTTTTGTGTTTTCAAAAAACTGCTTCAGGTCCGGCTGCTCTTCGAAGTTAAAATAGGCTACACTATCAAACTCCGAGGCACCAAAATGCGTCAAGAGCCATGTCTTGCCCACTTGTCTGGCGCCCTGCAATATGAGAGGTTTGCGGTCCGGAGCCTGCTTCCAGGCAGTTAATTTCTTTAATATGGTTCTTTTTATCTCCATTTTATCACAGTTTATGTCCAGATTATGTGTAAAAAATCACATAATTGGCACATAACTTTGTAAAGGTAATGATTTTCACCCTATAAATAGGGTGAAATCAGCTTATAAAATGTTGCAAAAATGATACAAAAAGGTGACAAAAAATAGATAGAAAGTTGACAGATATGGCAATCCTGCGGCCACTTAATCACAGATCGACAAAATGATCGACAAATTCATAAATAATGGATAGTCAAGGTCATCGGCAATCCAATCCGGGTCACAAATCCCGACCAGGCGATAGTCTGGTCGGCATTTTTATTTGGAAGCGTGGCGAATTGGTTCGCCTAAGCGGACAAATGAAAATGCCGTGGGACGCGATAGCGGAGATAATCCCCCGATTGTTCGTTCATGCACGAGTACTGTATCGAAACCGGACATCATGATCTCTCGCAAGCCTCTACAGATGGGTAGTCTTCAAGACTTTATAAATCCGGCGCTCTTTTGGGATCATCTAATGTTCTGGTCAACTTACTCGTCACAAAAATCGCCCGCCTCATGCTCCGCAACTATTTCAAGATTGCCCTCCGCAGCCTCAGGAAAAGCAAGGGCTTTACCGCCATCAACATCATCGGGCTGTCGTCCGGACTTGCTGTATGTCTCCTGATTGTCCTGTATGTCACTGACGAACTGGGCTATGACCGCTACAATGTCAACGCGGATCGCATCTATCGCCTTGACGCGGACATATTTTACAACAATACGGCATACCTGGGGGCAGACGGGCCAAAACCCCTGGCCCCCGTCCTGATCCATGATTATCCGCAGTTCGAACAATTTGTCCGGCTCAGCTACGCCGGGGATGTCATGGTTAAAAAGGGCAACAATTATATCCAGGAACACCATTACGTCTTCGCCGATTCCACCTTTTTCAAGGTCTTCACCGTCCGGATGCTCGCCGGCGATCCCAATACGGCGCTGAATGAACCCAACTCACTGGTCATCGACGAGAGTACAGCCAGAAAATATTTCGATGGATCCAATGCCCCGGGTAACGTGGTCGGCAAGACCCTGGAACTGGAAAACCACGCCATCTGCAAGATCACCGGCGTCTACCAGGATATGCCCCGCCAGTCGCATTTCCATTTCAGCCTTATCCGGCCGATGCGCGAAGCCGGCATTGGCGATACCTGGCTCGGCCAGAACTGTATCAGCTATGTCCTTGCCAGGCCGGGCTACAGCAGGAACTTCCTCCAAAGCCGCGTGAATGTCACGGTCAACACCTATATCGGCAAAGCGATGCAGACCGAGCTGCACCAATCCATGCAGGACATGGAGCGGCAGGGAGCGCATATCCGGTACGACCTGATGCCGCTAAAGGATATCCATCTCCATTCCAACAAAGTGGCGGAATTCGAACCTAACGGCAATATCGTTTATGTGTATGTCTTTTCATTCATCGCTATCCTGATCCTGGCGATTGCCTGTGTGAATTTTATGAACCTCAGCACGGCCCGTTCCGCCAATCGCGCAAAAGAAGTAGGCATCCGCAAGGTGGCCGGCTCCACGAGGGGAGATCTCATTTTCCAGTTCCTTACGGAGTCGGTGCTGCTCAGCTTTGCCTCGCTGGTGCTCGCGATGGGTATCGCCTTTTCCCTCCTGCCCGTGTTCAACCAACTCTCGGGCAAACAACTGGATGCGGAGATGCTCTTTTCCTGGCGCATCCTGCCGATGATCGTGGGGCTGGTCCTGACGGTGGGTTTCCTCGCCGGCAGCTATCCCGCGTTCTATCTTTCATCCTTCCAGCCGATCCGGGTCCTCAAGGGCTCTGTCGCCGCCGGTTTCAAGAGTAGCTGGCTGCGCAGCAGCCTGGTCGTCTTCCAGTTCTTTATCTCCATCGCCCTGATCATCGGGACAATTGTCATCTATCGCCAGCTTAGCTACATCCGCAACCGGGATGTCGGCTTTAACCGTGACCAGGTGCTGGTCGTACAAAATGCCTATGCGGCCGGCGACGCTGTAAGGCCGTTCCGTCAGGACCTGCTAAAGCTGAGCGGCGTGGTCGATGCAACTCTCACTAACAATCTCCCCACCAATCCCGGCAACTACAGTCAGAATGCATGGTACCGCGAACGGAACATGGCCGCCAGGAATATGGTGCTCCTGACCAATTTGTTTGTCGATGAACACTATATCTCCACACTTGGCATGCACATCGTCACGGGCAGGAATTTTACCCCCGCCAAATACCGAACGGACTCGATGGGCATCATCCTGAATGAAGCGGCGGCACAGATGCTGGGCTTTAAAGACCCGCTCAACCAAAAACTTTACAACCCTGGCGCACAGGACTCCACCGGCGCCTATAAGCTCAATGAGTACCATGTCATCGGTGTCGTAAAGGATTTCAACTTCACCTCGATGCATGAAAAAGTACAGCCCATGATCATGAACCTCGCCGACAACCGCGGCAGCCTGTCCATCCGCTTTAAGGGCGGTGACATCCCTTCGCTGGTACAGGAGGTGGAGGCCGGCTGGCGACGCATCGCGAACGGGGCACCTTTCAGCTATACCTTCCTGGACAACGACTTCAACAACATTTACAGGAGCGACGCGCAGACGGGCAGGCTCTTTGTCACCTTTGCCGTCTTTGCCATCCTTATCGCCTGCCTGGGGTTGTTCGGGCTGGTTACCTATGCCGCGGAGCAACGGATGAAAGAGATCGGCGTCCGCAAGGTGCTGGGAGCAAATGTCGGCAGTATCGTGGCCCTGCTAAGCCGCGATTTTCTTCGGCTGGTGGCGATCGCTTCTCTTATCGCCTTTCCCGTCGCGTGGTGGGCCATGAACCAGTGGCTACGGAGTTTTGCGTATAGGACCGGTATCAGTTGGTGGATCTTTGCCGCGGCGGCGGCCGCCGCCATCCTGATCGCGCTGGTCACCGTGAGCTTCCAGACAATACGCGCCGCCCTTGCCAATCCCGTGAAGTCCCTGCGCAGCGAATGATCGGCGAATTTTTCCTACTACTCCACTATCGAATGCTGCACCAGAAAGATCGAGATCAATAACGGTACCAGGTACGCCGCAAAGAATTTTAGGAAATTCAGGAACGTATAGAAATAACTGTACCGCTGATTATAGTGATCTGTAATCTCCTGGATCCGGTCGTTTGTAAAATGTTTGTTCATAAAATACCAAAAAGGCGCCGCAAGCGCGATAGCGCCTGCCGTCTTGCCCAGCGAATAGGTTCGGCCGAAATCAAAAGCTATATCGATCTTGAAGCCGTTGTATAAACAGAACCTTGCCAGCGCATAGACGAACGCGATCTGTAAAAACATGGCCAGGAGCAGCAATACAAACGCAACGTGTTTGGCGGGACCAATTTTTCCCTTGCTTTCGACTAACTGTCGCCTGTAGATGAAATAAAATACAAACTCGTACATCGTCCGAAGAATATTCATTTATCAAAGAGATTTTCTGTTATCGACTTGCCGGTGTAATGTTCACTTATCATGTTACCGACAAACATTCCTGCTCCGAAGATCCAGCCGATCGGGCTCGTAGCTTCAAACAGGCCCAATCCGATCTCTACCACATTGATCCCGATATCGGCAGTGTTGGAAGCGTGCCATCCATCTTCGTTCGATAGCCCCTTGGCCACATTCAACCCGATGCTGAGAACCCCCATGCTGGCCGTTAAAGTCCTGCTCTCCAAAGATATCGCTTCCATGTTACTCCCTGATAGAACTTTTGCCAGTTTTTGGGCTCCATTTATTCCTTCAAGGGTCGTTTCAGTGGAGAACGCCGTCACCTCCCAAACCTTGTTGGCCAGTTCCCAGGGATTTTCATGTTCACCCTCTTTGCCCTCCTCACCTTCCCGCCCGCTGGTCATGGCCTCATCGATATCGGCCTGTATCTCACTATTCGTTATATGATAGTCGGAAAGGGCCTTTCCATTGATGGCCTCGATCCCACTTACCATCATCCCATCCGGGACAAGAGTGGCGTTGACATTGGTCACCTCATTGCCCCAGGTTTGTTGGAAGATCAGGGATACCAGATAGGTGTCCGTTGTTGAAGGGGGTTGACCGAGGACTCCCATCAGGGCGATATAAGCCGCCACCGGGCTTCCCGCAAATCCGGGTTCTTCCGCAGAAAAAATAGTGGTCAGTGTGGTGGCGCCCGGTCCAAACGATACAGGCCCCCATGCTCCACCCGGGCCGCCGGCCCCGCCGCCGCCTCCGCCATCACCTCCACCACCCCCTTCCCAGCCGCCGAAGAGGAAGTAGGAATCATCTCCGCTGGCAAAGGCATTAAGAATATCGTTCAATTGCCCTATCCCGCTACCGGCGCCGGGATCCGGAATGGGCGCCGCCCCCGTGGGATCGCTGCCCGACACCGGGTTGTCCATAGCAAATGCATAAGGGCTCACGGTGTGGTATACATCCGCCATCGGATCTAGCTGGAAGAATCTTCCTAACTGCGGATCATAGCTTCGAAAGGTCGCCTCATACAACTCGAGACCCGAGCCGTCGCTGAATTCTTTACTTTGCAGTTCGGATCCGCCGTCATAACGGTACTTGTTCTCCGCATACTGCGTCTTTATCGCCTTGTCGCTGATGCCCGCCTGCGAGAGCCCAAACGGATAATAGTGGTTTTCTTCCAGGACGGGCCCCTGTTTGTGCTGAGCCGAAAGGTTGTCGAAGAAGACATCCCAACCCTGGGTTTCATTGCTCACCCAGACATAGAGGTATCCATTCTTCGAAATGTTCAAGGGCGATCCCGGGGCGACGGTGTTCAACTGGCCCGCAGGATAAGTGCTGCTGGCAACCGCCACGGCCCCACTGGACCCGCTGACATAATTGAACTGGTCATCGAGGAATATCCAGTTCAGATAGGCCTTGGGATAGCCGGACGGAGGCGCCGGCTGATTGTTGGTCAGGAAACTCATCAGTCCTCCATATACAGGCCCCGTCGACGAAGTGAAGCCGGAGAGCGATCCTTCGGTCTGGCCCGTCGCGGTGCTCATGAGGCCGGCGGCCAGAGAGTTGAGCACATCCGTAAACGAATTATTGGTGGTAGTGGCGGTATTGGAACTATAATAGGCCTGGACTGCCATGTTTATCGTATCCCCGCTCATTACCTTGAGCAGAAGAGAAGGACCGGTCTTCTGTCCACCTGTCCCCGTATAGTTTACCTTCGACACGCTATCGTTCGGATTGGTGATCGCCAGCCGGGTGCCGGAAGGAATGCCCGAATAGCCGGGCACGGTTGACCAGGCATAGCTCGTGGAAGGGATATTGGCGAAAAGTTGTGATTCTGTATTTCGGAATGCGCCTTCCATGCTGGCCAGGTAGTTGGTCGTGTCTCTTTGCTGGGTCAGCACCATCCGGGTATTGCCCAAATGATCTCTCTCGAAAAAGTCATATTCGAACTTATAGGCTGTCGTTCCCGTCGTATACTTATGAAAGGCCCACCGCACCCTGCCCTCCTCATGCGCGACAAACTGAAGAGTATCTGTCCCCCCACCCAGATTGGTGATGGTATCCGTCTGCTGATAGACAAATCCGGCGATATAGAGCAGGGTCGTAGAATGACGCGCCAGGCTATCGGAGACCACCTTTGCCAGCCTTGTGCCCAGGGCATCGTAGGTATAGGTAATATTCCCCTTGCCATTCATGTGCACCGTCTGCGCAAGGTTGAGATAATTGTAGTTGACGGCGTCGATAGCCCGGTTGTTGTCCTGTACCAGGTTCCCGTTACCGTCATAACTATAGTCCGATGACTGTTTCGTTCCCGACCAGTGGAAATCGCCGAGCAGGCTGGTGGGGTTATTGGCCGTATCATACACCTGGCTGAGCTGGTTGCTATTCGACTGATACGTATATTTCAGTTGGTCTATGAACTGCGACCCGCCTACGAGGAAGCCTTTTTGCTCCAGGGTCAGCATATTCCCGTTGGGGTCATAGCTCAGATTTCCCACGCTGAAGTCCACCTGCGAGTTGTCCCAGGAAGTTGAGGCCGTATTTTGCAGGAACGCCGCGGAAGTCAGCCGGCCCGCATTGTCATAGGTGTAATCATATTTGCGGTTGATCCCGCTGCCCGCGGTCTTCCAGACCGTTCCCTCGATGGTGCCATTGAATTCCGGGGTGGTATAGGTATTGCCGGCCGCCGCGGAAGACGTTTTATCATAGCCCAGCTCCAGTCCAAAGAATTGATTGGTGTTGCCCGAAACGTATTTCTTATTGATCGCCGTCAGCCAGCCGCGGATATTGTACTCATAGATCAGGCTGTCGACATTGTTGCCGAGATATTTGGCCCGCAATTGCCCGAATTCGTTATACTGCAGGCTATCGATCAACTGGTCGCCAGCAGCACCGTCGATGTTTTTCCATATATGCCTCAACCGCATGCGGTGATCGTAATCCATTTTCGTCAGCACCGTATGATTTTGGACGGTATTCCCGCTCTTTCGATGGTTGACCAGGGTCCGCAACACCGCGCCCGTAAAACTGTACTGCAGGGTGATCGTATCGATGGCCCCCGTATAGTTCACACTCTGAGTCTGTATAACCCTTCCCCGGTCATCATAAAAATTCGAGGAATACAAATACTGACTGGCGGTGCCGATCACCTTTTTCATCGTGCCGGTTACCATTCCTCTCGTGGTCATAAATGGCGCGTTGGCCACAGCGTAAGCCGGCGAAGAATTGTAACTCGTAATAAAATAGGCCGAGTTGCCGGTGTGGTTGGTAGCCATCGTGGCCGATACCGGAGCACTGGTGGCGCTCACCCAGCTGTAGTCGTCATAGAAATTCCGGGTAAGCAGTTCATTGGTGTAGGCGGCGACCACCGGATAGCTGGTACTGTAATAAGCCAGGGTGTCATGATAGGCCGGATGATCGTAGTTGGATGCATCGGTTATAAATCCGGTCGAATCGGCCCTGTTTTCGACGTCATATTTTATAAACAACCATTTCTGTGCACTGCGCATGGACGAATCCTGTTCCAGCACAAGCCGGTTACGCGCATCGTAGACCATCACCACCTTCCCGGCGCCGGGCGCCTGTTTCAGGATCACTCTTTTCCTGCCATCGTATTCATAGCGGAAACTGAGGGCATTCGCGGTGCTTTGAGAGACCGACCAGCTGCCGTTGATAAGCGCGACTGCCTTCGGCTGCAGGATCATCCGCAGGTGCTGCAAGGGATCGTAGATATAATAAGTACATAGCCATCCACTATGTCCGGTGGAAGGTGAAGGAACGGCCTGTGTTTTTGCCAGAATGGGCTTACCCCATTTATCTTTGTAGGAGACGGTCTGGTTCCCGTTCTCGTCGACCTTGACCGTCTTGAACAATTGCCCGGCCGGATAAGCGCCGTTGTCGACCGGCAAGCTTAACTGCGCCGACCCGATACTCCATAGCTGCACGCTGTCGCTGGTCGTATTTACCAGGTATTGCACGGTGCTGCCTCTCTGACTACCCGTCCAGCTGAGACCCGCCGGCTGGTTTTGCAAGGGCCGGTTCAATGCGGATGGTTCATAGACCGTCTGGCCGTAATAATACTGTTCGTCGGGAAATTGCGCCGAATTGAAGCTGGCCTGGTCGGTCAGGGCCGCAGACTTGAACTTACCGTCGCTTGTGGTTGCGGCATAAGGCAGATATTTGATGGATTCCCGTCCAAAGGGATCGTAGTCCTGGGGCGCTACCAGATCGTTTTGAGCGGGAGTCTGTTGCATGGCCACTGTTTGGACCGGTCTGCCCAGGCCGTCATAATACTGCGTCCGCTGAGCCACATCATAGGGGCTGCTGAGACCATCGGAGGTGACCGTGTCCGTTACCCCAGGCCTGGTCAGGTCTCTTGTCCGGATGTAGTTAAGATCGGTGCTGACCGTGCCTGCACTGATCACCGCGATGGTCGTATATTCTGTATCGGTACCGCAGATTACGCGTACCCGGTAGTAAGTGAGCGAGCTGAGGGTTCCCGGAGTATAGGTCAGGCCGGTGGCTCCGCTGATCGAGGTCCAGGTGCTGTTGTCCGGCGAGCTTTGCCACTGATAGGCAAAACTTCCACAGGCTCCGCCGGATGCCGGCGTTGCCGTAAGGGTTCCCGGACTCGTGCCTGAGGCGATGACCAGCGAAGAAGGCGTAATGGTGCCCGGGAAAACCTGCGGATTCACCGTCAATTCCACCGGGGCCGATGTTACGTTTACTCCGTTACTCGTAGTCACCACCTCGTACCAGGCCGTGGTAGTCCTGACGCCCGGTGCATAGCTGGAGCCTGTTCCCACCTGCGTATACGTGCCACCGCTGGTCGGCGAAGTGTACCAGACATAACTATAGCTGCCATTGCCGCCTGATGTGCCCGAAACGGTAAAAGTTGCCGCAGCAGTATTGTAATTGATCGTCTGGCCGGAAGGGCTGATCGTACCACTCACCAGCTGCGGATACACCGTCACGGTAACCGCCGGCGTAGTGGCATTCACGCCGTTACTGGTCACCTGCAATTCGTAGCTGGTCGTGGACGTAAGATTACCCGGCGTGTAGCCGGTGCTTGTGGCCCCGCTGATGGGCTGGTAGCTGCCGCTGGCATTTGAATACCATTGATAGCTGTAGCTGCTGTTGCCACCCGAAACACCCGAACCCGTCATCATCGAAGGCGCCGTCTTGTAGTTGATGGTCTGGCTGGAAGGGCTGATGCTGCCGGGCTGCAATTGCGGATAAACGTTGACTACTATCGGCGAAGAGTACACCACAGCCGACCCATTACTGCTGACTCCCACCCGGTACCAGGTTGTGGCGGTCAGGGCGGACGGAGAGTAAGAGCTCGAATTCGTCCCCACATTGGTCGGACTGCCGAATGAACTATTTGGCGAACTCTGCCATTGGTAGCTATAGGTCCCGTTGCCACCTGACGTGCCGGAGACGCTCAGCGCGGAAGGGCTGGTATTGTAATTGATCGTTTGAGTGGAAGGTGTGATGCTGCCGGCAACAACCTGCGGCAGGACGGTTATGACCGCCGTATTGGATGTATAGGCAAATGCGGTTCCGGAAAGGGATCCTCGCTTAAAATACGTGGTGGTGGTGAGGGCGCCGGGTTGATAGTTTTGTCCAGTCGCGCCGGACACGGTAAGGAAGGTGGTGCCATCGGTGGAATACCACCAATTATAGGTATAGGATCCGCCTGCACCGCTGGCCGCCGATGCATTGATCTGGGAGGGCGTGGTATTGTAATTGATCGTTTGTGTTGGATTACTGATCGTACCGCCATTAAGCGCCGGATTGATCGTTACGCTTAAAAAGGCGGATGAACCGACGGCACGAATGATCGCAGTCGTGCAGCCCGAACCATTGAATTGGATATCTGTCGAGCCGGACGTAGAGTTCAGCACGGTTCCGCAAGTACAGGTCCAACTGGTGGCGCTGCAAGGATCCGAGAGCGTATAGTTCCATACGTCACCTGGGTTGACCGTGGTGGGGCCCTCGATCGGACAGGCGATGAGGGGATGTACCTTTTGGCCATACATGACCGAGAACGAGACGGTTGTCAGGAAGAGGAGGATGAGCTTTTTCACGACAGATAGGTTTAATGGCCTTGATAATGGTATTCGACGGTTTTGAGGATATTCCCATCCTGATCCTTCACACAATTCAAACGTCCGAATCCATCGTATTGGTAATAGGTTATCCGGTTGTCCACATCACACTGGCTCGTCATGCCCACCAGCGGTGCGTACGTATACGTCGTCATCTGGGCGTTCGCGGGATAAAAACGGACCTCGTCCACCAATCCCCCGCCGCCGCTTACATTGATCGTAGTCACACCCGTCATGGTCTTTTCCAGGTAGGTCCAGCTGTTTATCGTCTTCCCGGTCGTCCAGGCGTTGTTGTCTGCTACCACCTGCGTGCTTCCGTTGTATCCATTGTAGCTGGGTGTCCCGCTTTTTGCCCACAATGAAACGACATAGGTTTTTGCAGGATCCAGGCCGGTCTTCGCAAGTCCATAGTTGATCTGGTAGCAGTGTGTGCCCGAGATCCCATCGGTCGGGATGATCCCTGTCCCGTTATTTGTCAATTGAATGCCACCGGCGCCATCCGCTTCAAAAGAAGAGAACCCGATATCTGCCTGTGCGGCATTCCTTACCTCGGCTACCGGTCTCGAATGCCGGTAATCCCAGATAAAACTCATATTCATGTCCGAAGATTTGGCGGTCGTGCTGGGCAAACCATTCCCATCATACTGGATCTGCCCCTTCTGTACATATTGCGAACTGCTGATCAGGCTGCTGTATTTTCCGCCGGAGGTCGTTTCGTTACTTAGCGCCGGAACAGGCGAAGTCGTCTCCAACCCGTAGGTGACCACCGGCTTGAACAGGGTCTGATCGTATTGGGTGATCTGTCCATCGATGAGTGATGAGTCACTGGCATCCTTTTTCAGCCAGGTCTCCTTTTCTATGACGGGATTCAACACCCTGCCGGCAACCATGTTTCCGGTCAACCCCGAGACATAGTCTTCCGGGTATTTCATCTTCTGTACCAGTGTCTGGCCATCGGAGCCGGTCTGCTGTATAGTGGTAAGATTTCGGGTAGACGGGTTGAATCGATAGGTAGTCGTCGTGGCGATGCTATTCCCATGCACGTCGTACTGAGTGGTTGTTTGGGAAGAAGGGCTGATCCAATAGGTGGTCCAGTCATCGCCGACAAAATAGTAGCTGTATTGGATAGGCAGGCGATCCAGATGATCGATCGTTTCCTGGAGGATATAGGAGTAACCGTTGAGGAAGTTGGTATCCGTCACGACGTTATAGCCGTAATCTATTTTTTGCACTGGAGAAAAATAGTTGGTATTGGGGTCATTGGAATAATCCACTCTTTCGGCAAGCCGTACATCCTGGAATAACGTCGGAAGGCCGGTGTAATAATAATCCGTCTTATGCGTCTCTCCACCGGAACTGACGGTTTCCGTCACTTTTGAATAATAGAATTTCGGACAGCGCCCCCCGACATCTCCGCTGTTGGCTTCGGCTTTGTACGTATTGTAGTTGGCCGTGGAGCCATCTGTTACCGTCACGAAATTGTATCCGCCAAAATTCGGAACGACCAGCAACACCCCGGAAGAAGTAACTCCGTCGTCCTTGACATAGCTGTAATGCTTTTGCAGGGCAGGTGTGGGCTTATACCGATCATAATCTGTGGCCGTTACCACCCGGATGCCCGGCGCGGCCGATGTGGTTACGTCATCAAAGGAGATATTTTGTTCATACTGGTACACCGTGTAACCGCCGGTCGGATAGGCGATGGTATCGAGGGCGGCATAAGAACCGTAGTCGAAATTAGGATCCCTGCTGTTCGAACCGCCAAAATTCGAGGAAGGAGTAACGGAATAGTAAGGGGAAGTCGATGAGGGCAACAGGGAGCTGTTGCCATCGTTGCCGTTGTAATAGCCCCAATAATCGATCCCCAATGTTGCCTTGAGTGGGAAATCTCCATATTCATGGATATAACTGAAACGGTAAGCCATCGTATCGTTGGCGTTTGACGGGTTCACCGTAGTCATACTTTTCAATTTCAGGTGCCCCTGGTTTGCGGCATTGCCGGAGCCGGGATGGAAATATTCGTAGGAAAAAACATTCTTTCGCACGGTAGCACCGGTGAGACTGTCGATGACATCGATCTCCCCCAAACTGGGATAGGTTCCGTTGATATCGGTTCTGGTCGACGGGAGGAAACTTACCCTTCCGTTGCGATACGTGACGGAGGTAAGCACCTGCGCCGATATCGTCGGAGCGACCTGGTATAAGGTGGGGTCATACCCCAGATCCAATTGAGTGCCGTCGGATGAAACGTAAGTATTCTGATAGTTGACGGGTGCCTGCTTCCAGCTATACGTCGTATAGTTGAGCGTTATCGTGTCCTTCTTATCCGCCGAGATAACGGAAGTGAGGAGCCATGCGGAATTATAGGCGGTGGAGTCCGAAAGGGACCCGTACCAATATATATTCGAGGTCGTGACCTCTTTCGCCCCGAAGACATAGATGGTTCCGTCGTCCGAGGTGACTGTCATGTCGCTGTTCACGGAAGGCCAGCTAATTCCCAGTTTTTTGTCATAGTCCAATTGGAAGGCCTTGCCGTTGCACCAAATGAATTTACCCGATACCGTCGCCAGTTCAACATCGAAAACATCCGGCGCCAGATCATAGTGTTCCGCCAGAAAATTGTTCAGATTGGGGTTGTCCCCGGTCAGGCTGTCGGCGTAAGTGTATTGACCGTAGTTGAGTCCGGCAGGCCGGGTGCTGTCGACCTGTCCTTCGACGATCCGGCTGATGGCGCCGCCCACGCTCAGGTTCCATCCCAAACCCACCCATCCGGCGTCCTTCATGGGCTCAAATCCGTTATAGTTGTAGCTCAACGATATCGGCAGGCTCAGCGAACCCAGCTTGACCTCATAGACGGGAAGGGTGACGGCTGGGGCGCCTTCAAACAGGGCAACGGGGTTATTGCCATACCTTTGGAAAGCCGCTACGTTTGGCGAGGCAGGGACATAGCTCTGGTCCACCTGGGTGGAAGGAAAGGTAGGCTGGCCTTTTGCTCCATTCGAGCAAAAAAGGAGGGAAGACAGTAGACACAAAGTGAATACCTTGATTTTTTTCTCGGAGACCATCTTATCAGTGTTTATGGTTATTGCAGTTAGAAGTTATAGCCTACTCTGAATTTGATCGGTTGTTGCTGCGGCTCCTGATAGTAACTCAGGAAATCCCACAATAGCTGGATCTTTGTAGACTTGAAGAATCGGGTCTTCATCGATACGATCTTGCTGATGCCGATCAGGCCGCTGCGGGTCCAATTGAGCGGGTCATTTATTTTTGTGGAGCTGGCGATCGGTTGGTAATTGTATTCGAACCCGCCCGTGACATAGAAACTTTTCTTTGCCTTTATATCGATGAAACTCCGGAGACCGGCGCCCTGGCTGCTGACCTGGATGTGCTGAAAACTATTTCCCCAGCCTGTCTTGTAGCTGACCCCGATGCCGGCGGTACTCTTATCCGAGATCTTATATCCCACCGAAATGCCGATGTCGATGGTGGTCGGGAAAAGATAGTACGACTGTTGTGTTTGCAGATTCATTCCATATTCAAGTCGCTGGAAGATGGTTCGCGTGCGTTGATGATTGGGGGTAAAATTGGGCATGTCCATATCTCCGCTGCCGCCGCCCAGGGAACTCAGCTTGTTCTGCATCTTGGTGATATCCTGCTGCGCGGCGTCGAGGCTGCCTTGCATCGCGGCGGCTCCGGCACTTCCGCCCTGGCCGACCTGCCCGTTAATGATCGCCGACACCTGGTCGCGGGATTGTAACCCGACCAGACCCTGGTCCGTTCCATAGCCTGCCGGTACACTTAATAGCCCGGCCAGAAAGCCGTTCTGTTTCATGAACGTCGTAAAAGCCGGCACATTCCGCAGCAAGCCGAGTGCCGTTTGCAGCATCTTGCCGGGGTCATTGAGCATCTGACGATATTGCCGCACCTGTTCGGCATAATAATAAGCTTCTTGATTGTATCCCTTGAATACGCTGCCGATACCCGGCGGCAGATTGGTATATTGACTTAGATACTGCTGGATCTGTGCTTTCCGGTTTTGGACGAATTGTTTGATCGCATCGGCATCCTGCAGCCTGGTCTGCAATTGCTGAAATTGGGTGAGAGAACTTTGCATTTGTGCCGCCAACGCCGGATTGGAATTTACAACCTGGGGATTCTTGTTCAGGAAAGCGAGCATGCCCTTAAGGGAATCGGCGTAGGGAAGGTATTCCGGCCCCATCGATCGAACCGTCGTTGCGCTGTCCTGCCGGAGTTGTTGGGACAGACGCTGATATTGCAGTTGTGGATCCTGGGTATACAGCGAGGCCGCTTTGGCCGAATCGAGGCGGTAGAGGCGAGCTTTCAGTTTTTGCTCTTTCCGGGCCAGGCGGGCCAGGTACTTTTCCGTCTGCCGGGTCAACTGTCGCTGGAGGGTGGCATCCTGCCCCGAGATCTTGTCCAGTAGCCGCGTTGGGAACCCGGAAACTTTATCGACGGTCTGTGGATCTTGAAGAGGGTCCTGGCAGTGGCAAACGATCGGTATAGTGCACGCGAAGGCGACTACCCAAATGAAAGGATATCTCATGTGCTAATAGGTTAACGTTTAACAAAAGCGAAAAACGGGGAACGGAGATGAAATGGTGCGGAAGTTGATTCGAATTGGAGCTTTCGGGGGATAGGGATAAAGTGATTTAAACCTAGACAGATATTTTCAGTTTTCCAAGCACTTCGCAAATGATTAGTAGGAACGTTCATGTCATCAATGCCCGCCGGACAAACTTGATTTTAACTTAGTGCGTGTCGAAATGAGCCATGGGCGTGTGGATTTGCGGCATAACGGTGCATAACCGAATTTTACCGGGTTAAAATCCGTCTACATGGAAATTTTAGAAAAATCGGGTGGTTACGGCGGGGCGGATATGCGTTAGCGGTGGGCAGGATATGAACGGATGGGGGCGGGCAGGCGCGAAGCGGCAGCTAGCCGATGGGGCGTAGCGAAGCGCCGCCCCATCGCCCCCATCCCATGTTCATGGGATTGTGCAATGCGGAATTTTAAGCAAATTTTGCGGCTAAACCCTTTCAATGACCTGTCGCCCAGTTCTTTTGTGCTTGTTGACGTACCTATTGCCGGTGAAAATGACCCTTGCCCAGACGAATGACTTCGGCTTTAAGGCCGGCGCCAACTATTCACAGGTTAGCAACCTCTCCACCATCATACTGAGTGAACCTTACTTTCTCAACTACAAGATAAAAGAGAAGGGCCGCTATGGCTGGCACCTCGGCGTCTATTATGAATACAAGCTGGAAAACAAGAAGGTAGGGTTCCAGTCGGAGATTATGTACACCCGGCAGGGCGGCGATGTGCTTTTTAATAATTACGAGAAGGATTTCAATTACAAGATGGAGTTTGCTTACCAGTACGTGAATCTGGTCGGCCTGGCGAAATGGTTCCCTTTCGCCGGACGGGTGAGCCTGGGCGCGGGTCCCTTCCTGGGCATCAACGTCGCCCCCCGGGATATCCTCTATACTTCCTGGGGCAACGGGAAACTCCCGGCATTCGGGACAGACCTGGAACAACAGCAGCAACTACGCAACGTGCTGATGGGCAAGAACAATTTTGGTCTCGCGGTCGATGCTGCCGTCGATATCGGGTCGCTGTTGAAAGTGGGGGTACGATACTATTGGAGCGCCACCAATACGGTGGAAACAGAGGCCAATTCCTACAATTTCATCGCGGCAAAGAATACGAATACGGTATATGAATTGTCGGTAGCGATCAACTTTGCGAACCTTTTTGACTAGCGAAACGCTTGAATCATGAAACCATGGAAGTCCTGCCTGCTGCTTCCCTTGCTGTGGGCACTCTCTTTTTCTGTACAAGGCCAATCCCTTTACCCCGGGGGTGTAAAAGCCCCCTTCCTTTGGCTTTGTACGGACAGCTCGGCGGCGACTCCCACCCTGCACAGCCTCCTTGCCGGGCAACCGAACATCGCCGTTGCAAATGGTTCCCTCGGCCAGCTTAATTTCCACCCCGCATTGCTGGTGGACGGCCTGAGACCAAACGGTTCCACACCGCCGGTCATCGCCCTCGGCACCCGAGATCTCCATAATGCCAGTTACTTCACGGTCTACCAGTCCCAGGATACGGCACACGAAAACGCGATCTGGCATATCGTCAACGGCCGGCAGACCATGCTGGTCCTTACCACCAACCGGATGGCGGATCTGTCGGCCCGCCGGTATATGAATTACACCGATATCGTGCGCGGTCAACCGAAAGTCAATTTCTACGTTCAACATAAAGAAAGGGATTCCTTACCGGTGGCGGAACAATACTGGAACCTCGGAGTTAAACCGGCCTCCCCGGCCTTGCCCGTCTCGACCTTCAAAGGGCTACTCCCCGAAGTCATCGCCTACGACCGGGTGCTCAACACGCACGAACGGCTGCAGGTTGCCTCCTACCTCGCCCTGAAATACGGGATCACCCTGACCGAACCGGGCGCCACCTATCTCAGCAGCACCGGGGAAACCATCTGGGACGGCTATAGCTACGCCACCTGGCATCACAATATCGCGGGCATCTGCCGCGACGACTCCGCCGGATTGAACCAGCCGGCCGCCGGCAGCAGCAATACGCCGGGGCTGATGACGATGACGGCCGCCGCCCCGCTGAGCAACAATTCTTTTCTTCTCTGGGGAGATAATGGCAAAGCGCTGACACCCGCCCCCAAGGTGGCAGGGATGCCCGTGATGCTGCAAAAGACCTGGCTCATGATCCCGCATGGCATGGGCGCCGGTGGCGCCGCCTTCACGACGACAACGGTCATCGACACCAAAGTGGTGGACGCCCCGCTGCCGCCTCAGCCCGTTTACTGGCTGGTAGTCGATCCCTCGGGCCAGGGGAAATTCTCCGCATCGGCCGCGACGTTTATCCGCATGGACCAGCTGGATGAACGCGGAAAAGCCTCTTTCAACAAAATAAAATGGGACAATGACCAATCGGGCAAGGACGTATGGGGTCTCATCGTCGCCCGGGACCTGCTGCTGGCTACAGCCATCGATCCACCCACCTGTGCCTTGCCGCGGTCGGGCGGCCTGCACACCCGGATCATCGGCGGACAGGCGCCTTATCAATTGACGCTGCAAAGCAACAACGGCCTGCTCGTTACCCGCACCATCGCCGACAACGGATCGCCGGTAGACGTGGCCGCATTGTCCTTTGGGAAATATTTTTTATCGGTAACGGACGCACGCGGAGCCCTCTACACCGACTCCTTATACCTGAACGACCAGGGCGCCCCGCTGCCGCAGTCGCTCGCGTCGAGCTATACGCTGACCCCCGGAGGGTCCTTGCAACTGGATGCCTCCGTCAATATGCCGGACGGACTGACCTGGCAATGGACGGGACCCGGCAATTTTGAATCGTATAGCTCCGAGGTGACGATCACCACGCCGGGACTTTACTCGCTGACCTGTAGCAAGGACGGCTGCAGCACCGAACAGGACATAACGGTGACCAACAACCACAACAATACGCTGTACAACATAACCGTATATCCGAATCCATCACCGGCCGCGTACACGGCAAGGGTTACCCTGGACGATCCTGCTCCCGTGACCATGGCAATCTATACCCAGGATGGCAGGCTTGTTTCGGTGCAGAAGGGTGATGGACGATCGAACTATTACTTTTCGGGGGCGCTGACAACGGGCGGCATTTACGAACTGGTATTTATTTCGGGCTTATCGAATGCCACGAAAAGACTAATCATCACAAAATGATCACCGGCGGCATATGACAAGACATTATTTTATAGGGGGGATTATTCTGCTGGCGGCCATGGGGTTTATCGTTAGGGAACCTGTGCGGCAGAAGCGGCGTTTCGATTCTTTTGTTGTCAGGAGTTCCGGCTTTGCAAAGGTGGCGGGACGACTGGGGAAAGGGATGGAAGCCGCTTCTGCTGTGCCCGATGACCCCATCATCGACGTCCCCGAAACGCCGCAGACCCAGGGCTTCGTCCCCACCTCCATAAAAGATTTCAAACTTGCCGACCCCACGGCAGGGATCTCGCTCATCGACGCACCCGTGGCCAACAGCCAGGGAAACGCTTCCCTGACGTTTGAGATGAAGCTGCCCGCCGGCCGCCAGGGCCAGCAGCCCGATCTGCCGATACAATACAACAGCGACTGGGGCGGCAGTTGGTTGGGCAACGGCTGGAATTTATATACGCCCGCCATCACCATCGACACCCGATGGGGAGTGCCGCGATATGATTCCGCATTGGAGACGGAAATGTACCAGCTCAACGGCATGCAGATGGCCCCCACAAATAACCGGTCGGCCCTCGTGAAGCGAACTTCTGAAAAGCGTTTCTATCCCCGCGTGGAGGGTGACTTCAGCAAGGTCATCCGTCATGGCAACAGCCCCTCCACCTACTGGTGGGAGGTCACGGAAAAAAACGGCAATCGCAGCTGCTACGGCGGCACAGAGCAAAGTGGGGCAGTGAGCAATGCCGTTCTAAAGGACGATCAGAATAATATCGCCTATTGGGCGCTGGTAGAGACCAGGGACCTGAACGATAACTATGTCCATTACATTTACGATACGGTGACCGACCCGGGTGTGACGGGAAGCACCCAGCCGGGACGGCAACTATACCTCAGCCAGATCTACTATACGGGCACCGGTACAGTCGATGGTCCCTATAAGATCGAATTTATCCGCGACCGGCAGTTGAAAGAGACAAAACGAAAAGATGTCACCATCGACGCCCGGCTGGGTATGAAGACCGTAAGCGCGGACCTGCTCAGGAAGGTGAACATCAGTTTCAGCGGCACACCGATTAGAAGCTATGTTCTGCAATATGAGGAGGGCGCTTTTTACAAGACCCTCCTGCAAAGTATCAGCGAACTGGATAGCGCCGGCGCCGTCTTCTACACACACCGGTTCGACTACTATGACGACGTGCACAAACAGAACTATACCGCCGCGGACAGTATTGTCCGCTGGAATATCCCCGGTGACGGCATCCAGGGCGACCTGCCCAACCAGATCCCGGCGTTTACCTCCGAAGCCACGGCGATCAGCTCCTCCAAGGCGATGAGCAAGGGCGGCGGCGGCGGGGTTACCGTGGGATCGATCTTCGGCGACGAATGGAGCAAGAAGGCTTCCGTCGGCGGTTTTTTCAGCTATAACCGCGACGACCAGGAAGGAATGGTAAGTCTCATCGATATCAACGGGGATGGCCTGCCCGACAAAGTATTCAAGCAGAACGGCAGCCTTCACTATCGGGCCAACCTGGGCGGGGCGACAAAGACTTTTGGGCCCAGCAAGCCGATCACCGGGGTCTCGGATATCAGTGCGAGCAATAACATCAGTATCGGGGGCGGGGTGCAGGTTGTCCCTTACACGCTTTTCGTGGGGTACGAGCATACGGAAATGAATATTACTACCACCGTCTATTTTTCCGACTTCAATGGCGATGGACTGATGGATATCGCCAACAACGGAACGGTGTATTTCAATCACCTCGACGCCCAGGGCAACCCGGTATTTACCACTACCAGTACCCCCACACCAAATCCCATTCTGTCCGGCAACGTGGACAGCAGTTTCCTGTTAAAGGATACCGCCCTCCAGGCCCGCCAGGAAAAGATGTTCCCGCTGCAGGATGTGGTGAAGATGTGGGAGGCTCCCTATAGCGGAACGGTCACGGTCAACGCCCCCGTTCAGCTGCTGGTGAACCCGAATGACGCCGGGGTCGCCAACCCCAAAAAGGATGGGGTGCGGGTGAGCATCCAACTGCGCGGAGCCGTCCTTTGGAATACGACCATCGGCCCGGACGATTATTCCCCAAAATCACCCACCGGGGTGAGCGGGCTGGCGGTGAACAAGGGTGATCACCTCTATTTCAGGCTGCAATCCATCTACAACGGGGATGACGACCAGGTCAGCTGGGATCCCATTATCGACTATACCACTCCGCAACTGCCGACCTCCGATCACAAGGTCAGCAGCCACTACCAGGCTTCAGCCGATTTTATCCTGCATAGCCCGAGTCCCTCAGGTATGGCGAAGCCCGGATCGATCCAGGTCGATGGCGTGTTCAACAAATCGCTTACGACGGATACCGTGACGCTGTCGATCGTCCGGCTGCGGAATACG
Organism: Puia sp.; assembly: GCF_036500295.1. NCBI lineage: Bacteria > Pseudomonadati > Bacteroidota > Chitinophagia > Chitinophagales > Chitinophagaceae > Puia > Puia sp. The sequence continues at coordinate 25,383 of NZ_DASYCH010000067.1, forward strand.
ATCTCCACCGTGCTTTACCAGCAGGACTTTGCACCTGCTGAAACCACCAGCGGGAACCTGACCCTACCCGGACCGCTGGCCGTTGACACCTCCGATCAACTCTACTTTCTGATCCGCAGCCGCAGCTATATCGACAGAAGCGCGCTGCAATGGCTGCCCCACTATGCATATGTCAGTTTCACGGATGGCACGCCGGTCAGCGGCACCGACGGCAAGCCTACGATGGAAGGTTTCCCCGTGCCGGATAATTCCAACTATAATACCCGGGTCATCGCCGTTGCCCCCTACGTACCGGCCAGCCAGGACCCGGTCGTAATCGTGCCCCAGGTCAGCGGCGGGGGCGATGGCATCCTGTGGCTGACGATAAAGGGCGACGATACCATCTATGCGCAAAGGCAGATTAACATCACCGGAGGTGCGATGTCGACCGCCATGGACAGCATCCGATTCATCCGCCCTGCCAACAAACCCATATATATCGAGTACGCGACCGATACGCTGAACTTCGCCCTGGGCCTGGCCGCGCCGATGGTAGCCGTATACAAGGACACAACGGTGATCATCGCCGGAACGGCGAAGGATTCGCTTATCGCCGATACCGTACTTCCCGCCAATCTCTACGCCAACCCCGCACAGTTGTTCCTGGGGCCGCTGTTCCGCGGCTGGGGACAGTTTGCGCTAAAGGGCAACACCGCCAATCTGCCGATCGCCGAGGACTCGCTAAACCTCAACGAAGTGAGCAGTTATCCCTCGGACCCCGGCGGCTATCAGGACAGCGCCTCGCTTACCGGGCTGCAGGACCCTTCCAAAACTTATTTTGTCACGCTGTTCCCCGATGCCCGGAAATTGCAATGGAGCGGCTACGACACCAGTGTCTTTGTCATGGCCGCCGAGATGAGCAGTTCCCGCCTGGGGCTGCATGATGTTTCCGTCGACAGCACGACGGCAGGCGGGTCGGCCGGGTCCGTGAACAAGCAAAGCCGCACCGTTATCGACAGCTATATGGCCGGCGGGTTCAGCGGTCCCCTTGGGGCCAGCGCGGGCACCTCCAAGGCGCAAAGCACGGTCAGCCTCGACATGATGGATATGAACGGCGATCTCTATCCGGATGTGGTCACGGATGGAAGCATTCAATATACCCTGCCCGGCGGCGGACTCGGCGCAACCGTGATCGCGCAGCCCATCGGCGCGACAACCGACTTCGGAACCGCTGAAGGCGGTGGGCTCGGCGGCGACTTCACCCGGGCCAACCCCAAGAATGCACCAAAGTCCAACGCCGGGGCAGCGGAGAACACCGCCAAGCATGCCATCGGTCTCTCCGGCGGACTCGAGAATAACGATGACGAGTCGATCAGCTCATGGATGGATATCAACGGGGATGGATTGATCGACCGGATCTATGCGACCGGCCAGGTGGCGCTGAACCTCGGTTATCGCTTTGCCCCTGCTGAGCCATGGGGCCTGGGCGGGATCGAACGGGGGAACAGTCTTTCCGAAGGAGCAGGCCTGGGCCTGAATCTCTGGGCCGGCTCCTTCGAGGGCGGCTATGGCATGTCGCGCACCACCGCCACCAATTCTTTTGCGTTAAACGACGTCAACGGGGACGGCCTGCCCGACCAGTTGTCACTGGGCACGGTCACCGACCCACAGAACCCCTTCCTGACAACGACTGTTCTGAATGTGCGATTGAATACGGGGAACGGTTTTGGGCCGTACATCCCGTGGAAGAACTTCAATCAGGTGACGGTGAACACCTCCACCGGCGAGGCGCTGAATTTCGCGGCCACGGGCGTGATCCCCATCCCCATCATCTTTATCAAGATCGCGATCAACCCATTCTCCAATACGGGTTGGGGTGTAGCCCGGCAGAACGACGCCGTCCTGGATGTCGACGGCGATGGATACGCCGATATGTTGCATTCCTCCAATGATGGCGATCTGACGGCTTCCGTTTCGTCCATCGGCAGGACCAACCTATTGCGTTTTGTCAAAGAGCCGCTGGGCTCGACGCTAACGCTGGAGTATTCCCGGGCGGGAAACACCTATGGGATGCCGCAGAGCAAATGGGTGCTGGCAGCCACGACGGTATTCGACGGCGTCAGGGGAGATGGTGTCGATACGATCCGCCGGCAATTCAGCTATGCCGGCGGCAACCAGGACAGAAGGGAACGGGAGTTTTATGGTTTCAACAGCGTGACCACCCGCGATCTGAATACGGCCAACCAAAACAAAGTATACCGGAGTCATGTGCGGCAGTATCTGAATTCGTCCTATTATAACCGGGGCCTGCTGGCGAGTGAATGGCTGGAAGATTCGGCCGGCAACAAATACACGCAAACCAATAACCTGTATGATCTCCGGCTTGTACAGGACAGCGTACAATTCCCGGCGCTGAAGCAGACGCAGAAGCTGTTTTATGAAGGGACGGCTACCGCGGGCGTGAGCACGATCATCCAGTATGATTACGATGCACTGGGGAATGTCACGAAGATCAACGACGCCGGCGACGGTAGCCAGCAGGATCTGCGGCTTACCGCCATCACCTATCACGACCTGGACGCGGTGTATGTCAAATCGGTACCGGCCAGTGTCGAAGTCACCACGGCGGAAGGAGTAAGACGGAAACGCACGACCGCGGTCAATTCGACGGGCGATATCATCAATATCAGCGAGTGGCTGGCCGACGGAACGGCGGCGAAGACGGATCTTACCTATGACTCCTATGGCAATGTAGCAACCATTACCCAACCCGCCAACTACAAGGGTCAGCGCATGGCCTATACCTATGAGTATGATAATGTAGTGCACAACTACAACACCAAAATAACGGATGCGTTCGGCTATACCACGACAAAGACCTATGATTACCGGTTTGGACTGATCACGGGGATGATCAACCGCAACGATGAGCCCACCCGCTACACGCTGGATAACCACGGCCGGGTGCTGACATATACGGGTCCCACCGAACTGGCGGCGGGCTTGCCATATACCATCAAGGTGAGCTATCATCCCGATTCGACGATCTCCTGGGCGGAAACAAGACATTACGACCCCGAAGACAGCGCGGACATCCCGATGGTCAATTTTGCGGATGGGCTGGGCCGGAGTGTGCAGGTAAAAAAGCAGGTGGCCCTTTTCAAGGGGAAGAATGCAGCTGACGACGTGCAGATGGCCGTTTCGGGACGAGTGATCTTTGATGCGTTCGGCCGTGCGGTGAGGACCTATTATCCCACCCCGGAAGCCATCGGAGCAAACACGTATACCTATGATTCGGCGTTTGGGGGCATCGAATCCACGACCTCCTATGATGTGCTGAACCGGGTCGTAAAGACCGTACTCGCAGATGGCGCCACGAGCAGCAACAAGTATTCCGCCGCGGGCGGGATGTTCATGATCGCCGGCACCGACGCGCTGAACAACCGGGTAGAGAACCAATTTGATGTCCGCGGCCGGAAGCGGTCCACAAAAGAATATGGGCCTAACGGCGGCATTACCACCCAGTTTGGCTATGATGCGCTGAATGAACTGATAAAGTCGACGGACAATGCCGGCAACGCCTTCCTGGCGACCTATGACAACCTTGGCCGGAAGCTGAGTGCGCAGCATCCTGATGGGGGGCTCACTACTTTTCAATATGACCCTGCCGGCAACGTGCTGAAAAAGGCGACCGCGGAGATCCATCGGGAGATGCCCGACAGCGGCGCCATCCGCTACCAATACGACTACAACCGGCTGACCGATATCGACTACCCGGTGAATTACCAGAACAAGGTGAAGTATAGCTATGGCGCGGCGGGCAGCGGCAGCAAGGCCGGGCGGGTTACCCTGGTGGAAGACGCCAGCGGCGGACAGGAATTCTTTTATGGCCTGCAGGGAGCGGTGAAAAAGATCATTCGCACGGTTCTGATCAGCCCCATTTTTGCCACCACCTTCGTTAGTCAGCAGGATTATGACACCTGGGGCCGCATCAAAACGCTTACCTATCCTGACGGAGAAGCCGTCAGCTATCACTATAACAAAGCGGGCGACCTGTTAAGCATGAGCGGAGTCAAGGAAGGAACCGCCTATACCTACGTCGATCAGGCCGGCTATGATCTCTACGAGGCCCGGACCTATCTGCGCTATGGCAACCATACCGAAAATCTCTACACTTACGACAGCCTGCGCAGAAGGCTTGTTCAGCTGCAGACGCTTTCCCCAACCGGCCAGCCGATTTCGAACAATGTCTATACCTATGATGCGGAAAGCAATGTATTGGCGGTACAGACCGCGAATGGCAAACAAAATTACCAGTATGACAATCTATACCGGCTCGATTCCGCCAGCGGCGAATACCAGGGGGATAAAGACTCCGCGACCTATGGCGTGAAGGTTGCCTATGACGACCTGTACAATATCGTGCACAAGTCGATGCATGGAGCGGCCGGCGGCCAGAGCTATGATCAGCTGTATACCTATGGAAAAACTCCCCACCAGGCCACGCAGGTCGGCGGTAATAAATATACCTACGATGCCAATGGCAACCAGCTGGGGTATGGCGACGTCGAAAATTATTATGACGAAGAGAACCGGTTGATCTACTATAATCATCAGGGCGTATTGAGTCAGTACACCTATGATGCCGATGGGGTCATGGCGATTGCCAGCAGCGGCGGACAGCAGAGTCTTTGGGTCAACGGCGCTCCGGCGGGGACCGTGAAGCACACCAATAACTATTCGGCCTATGTAAGCCCTTACCTCGTCAGCAGGAGCGCGACCTTTACCAAGCACTACTATATCGGGGACGAGCGGATCGCCTCCAAACTCGGGCATGGGACCTTTGTCAATATCTCCTTCCCGCAATCGGGACTCACCGCGGGTAACGTGGATTATGTGGCCCGGGCGGCGCAGATGGAACAGAACCAAACCGCCTACTACGCGTCGCTGGGTGTGAGCCCAGGTCCACCAACGGATAAGAATTACTATGCGGAACCCCGGAATAGCGGCATCCCCGCACCGGTGTTTTTCGACAGCACCGCCAGCAATGTGCCCACCGGGTGGCCGGCCGATACGCTCACCCCGCCAAACGGGCCGCCGGTGTATCTGCCGCCGATTCCCTCCAATGACTCGGCAAAGGCCGGGTATGGTTTCGAGGATGCGGGTCATTTGTATGAGAACGATCAGTATTTCTTCCATCATGACCTGACAGGAAGCACCACCTATGTTACGAATGGCGAAGGCAGTATCACGCAGCATGATGAATATTCGCCGCTGGGCGAGACCTTTGTCGAAGAGCATACGGGCTCCTTTGTAACGCCGTATCTGTTCCATGCGAAGGAAAGGGACGAGGTGAGCAGCTATTATGCCTATGGGGCCCGATTCTATGATCCCGCGTTGAGTCAATGGTTGAGCGTGCAGGACCCGCTGGGGGATGATTTCCCGCTCGATGGCTCGGGGTATGGACTCGTGGCGGCGACCGATGATGATGACGATGCGCAGAGCAGCCCTTATATGAATCCCGGCCTGATCGTAGGGCGGGGGTTGGACCCGGCAGATAATTCGCGGATGGGAAGGGGCAAGACCAGCGAATCGCGAAGTATCAAAGTCCAGGCTAAAAAATCCAGGGAGCCCCTCAGCCGGAAATGGCAGGAGCGATTTGCGCGATGGTTCCCCGACAGGTATGAAGCACCGATGAGCCGGCATTCTGTTGCGATCGAGCGCAGGGGAAGCCATGCCGCGGACGTGGCATGGAGGTCGGAAAGCGATTTGGCCGACATGGGAATGGAGCTAAGTGAGAGCCGGCAGGGCAGGGCCTCGCAGCTAAGTGAGCGTCGGAGCTTTTCGGAGATGCCTGACCAACGGGGGAGGAATAGCACGATCTACGGCCTGCGCCGGGGAGGCAGCAGCAGCTCCCTGAGCATCGACCGGGAGAGTATTATCTCGGTTGTCGAAGAAGAAAACAGCGTTGCCGTTCCGAGCATGCAGCCCGGTGTTGGTGGTTCGGTATCGGGCAGGCGCCGAAAGAGCAGCGGTTCCATCACCGTGATCCTTCATCTGGCGAGGCCCCGGGGCGGGTCGCCCTCGCAGGGGGGAAATGGATCGAGATAATCCTCTAAAAGGCGTAAATTGCGATAACCCAAACCTGATTGCAGAAGAGATTAATTTTTATATACTGTCTATTCCTGGCACTACCCCTGATGGTAATCGGGCAACCTTCGCTTTCCTATACCCGGCTTACAGTCGAGGATGGACTCAGCAATAATTCGGTTCAATGCATTTTACAGGATAAGAACGGCATTCTCTGGATCGGCACGAACGGCGGACTAAACCGCTATGACGGGAGCTTTCTCGTGCAATACAGTATCCTGAGCGAGCCCACGTTGACAAACAGCGTGATCACGGCCTTACTTCAGGACCAACAGGGGAGGATCTGGATCGGGACGGAGAACGGACTGAACATTCTTGATCCGCGCACCAATACCATCCGGCGATTTGTTCATGATGCTTCACCCGCCTCACTGCCGCAAGGTCCGGTGCGGGCGATCCAGAAAAGAAAGAATGGTCATGTGTGGGTGTTATCCGACCGGTGGCTCGTCGACTTTACCGACGAGGAGCATTTCCTGCCGGTGAACATCGATTCGGGATTGCTGCAGACGAATATGGTGCTGACCGGGCTCACCGAGAAGGATGACCATGCCGTATGGGTGTCGTATCTCGACAATCGGACCACGCTGGCAAAGCGGACCGTCGCGGCCGGCCGGGAGAAGATCGGCGCGCCGCTGTTGTTCGCCCCCGATTACTCGAAGATCTATGTCGATGAAAAAAATGCCGTATGGGGTGTCTCCTGTTATGGCGTCAGCAGGTTTGACGAACAGGCTGGCAGGTTTACAGGCTGGATAAAGAACTGTCAACTCATCACCGGACCGAACCTGCACCTGCATAGTTGTTTTTGCAGCGATGCGAATGGCAATATCTGGCAGGGCAACGACCGGGCCGGACTGGTGAGATATGACCTGTCGCGGCAACAGGTGACCGACTACAGTTGGGTGCTTGCCGCGGAGAATGCATCGATCGTCTATTGTGTCTATAAGGACCATAATAATACCATCTGGGTGGGGACCGACAACGGCATCATAAAGATCTCCAACCGGGAGGCGGTCTTCACTTCGATCCCCTTCTCGCTGCGGGGACAACCGTTGAAGGATATCCGCTGCCGGGCGATCATGACCGACCGAAAGGACAACCTGTATGCCGCGACAGAGAATTACGGCCTGCTAAAGCGAATGCATACCCGCTCAGGAACAGATACCACGGTGGCGCTGTCCAATTTTGGCGCGGTGCCGGTGTCGGCGCTTCCGGTGGTGAATAGATCGATCCGGCTGCCGCTAAATGGCCGCTATGACATCGGGTATATCTATGATATGTGGTACGATCAACAGGATATCATCTGGCTGGCCGGGTTTGGCATCGGCCGCTATGATACCCGGACCGATTCTTTGGAGATCTTTTTGGCCGGGGGGACGGAACAGGAGAAGCAGGAGAGTATCAACCAGTTTAGCATCTGTAATGACGGCAAGCTGTTCTGGACGGCCGGCCAGTACAATGTTTACACGTTTGACCCGCAAACCCGGAGCATGCAGCCTTTCCGGGATGACAAAGGCAATATGCCCTTTCATCACCTTTCCTGCTGGAGCCTGGTGGCGAAAGACGGGTGGATCTGGGCCGGGGCTGCCAATGGGTTGTATAAGATCGACACCCATAGCCATAAGGTGATCAAGCTTTCCGTCGACAGGCGGCTGGAATATGGCATCAATGATATCACGCCCGACGGCGACAGCAGTTTTTGGATCAGCACGGCGGGCGGCGGCGTCATCCGGTTTAACGAAAAGAGTGGAGAGGTGCAGCAGTACACCAATAAAGAGGGGCTGAGCAATAACACGGTGTGCGGGCTGTTGGAGGACAAGAACAGGGACCTCTGGATCAGCACGTATGCGGGGCTGAGTTATTTCAACAGAGCAACAAACCAGTTCACGAATTTTTATGCCAAGGACGGGCTGAACACCGATGAGTTTAACCGGAAGGCGTTCTACCGGATGCGCGACGGGCGGATGATCTTCGGCGGCTTGAACGGCTATGTCGTCTTTGATCCCGACAAGGCGTTCAGGACGAAACAGCCGGTGACGATCCTGTTGACCCGGTTTAATAAAACGAGCAACAACGGGAATACAACCGATACGGTCTTTAACGGGCAAACGCCCGGGCAGGTGGTGATCGGGCCCGGGGACCGGTTCTTCTCGTTTTACTTCATGCTCTCCGATCTGTATGATCCTGGCGGTAACCGGTTTTTCTATCAATTGCAGGGCGTCGACGATGTCTGGCATTCGATCGGGAGCCAGCATTTTATTTCGTTTAACAGCTTGTCACCGGGGAAGTATACCCTGAAGATAAGAGGCAATACCGGCAACGGAAGCCGTAGCATCAACGAGCTGTCCATCGACATCCGGGTAAAGCCGGTCTTTTATAAGACGATTTGGTTCATCGCCCTGGTGATCGCGGCGGCCATCGCCATCGTCTGGTGGGGGGTGAGATACCGGATACGGCAGGTACAGAAGATCCAGTGGCTGCGTACGCGGATCGCCAGCGATCTGCATGATGACGTGGGCAGTTCGCTGGTGCGGATCACGATCCTGGCGGATGCCATCAAGCGCGAGGGGATAACGGACAACACGCAGGAGCAGCTCGGAGCCATCTCCGGGATCAGCCGCGGAGCCGTGTCTACCATGAAGGATGTGGTCTGGAGCATCGATGCGCGAAACGACACCATGCTGGGGATGATCCAGTACATGCAGGAGCATCTCTACAATATGCTGGCCGCTGCCAATATCGATTTCGAATTGACGCATGCCGGGGTAGCCGGGCAGGAACGCCTGACCATGAATTTTCGTCAGAACGTCTACCTGACCTTTAAGGAGGCGATCAATAATGTTGTAAAGCATTCGGGCGCCAGCCGCGTGGACGTCGAGCTGAGAAGGGAGAAGGGGCTGTTCGTGATGCGGATAAAGGATGATGGCAAGGGCATCGGGAAAGAACGCGCCGGCAACGGGCAGGCGCACGCCGGCAACGGGCAGGGACACACGGGCAGCGGGCAGGGTTTGTACAATATGCGGCTACGGGCGGACAGGCTGCGGGCGAGCCTCGATATCGAGTCGGGGCCGGGGGTGACGATCACGTTGAGTGTTCCGGTTTAAACAATGCATATGATCCAACTGGCATTAATAGAAGACGATGTGGTGGTAAGAAATTATCTTGCCGCGTTTTTTCAGCGACGGGAGGAATTGAACTGCCGGATCGTGGCTGCTTCGGTGGAGGATTTCTTCGCCCAGGCGGGGCGGGTGGAGCAATTGGATATCGTGCTCACCGATATCGGGCTGCCCGGCAAGTCGGGGATCGAAGGTATTCCCGAGATTCGGAAGCGGTACCCGGAGGCGGCCGTCATCATTCTCTCCGTGTATATCGACAGCGACCGCATCTTCAAGGCGCTTTGTGCGGGGGCCGTGGGCTACCTGCAAAAGGATACCGCCATGGAAGAGATCCTGGACTGTATCAATATCATCAGCCGGGGCGGGGCGGTGATGTCACCGATCATCGCGCGAAAGGTGGTGGAATATTTTGCGCCGAAGCGAAGCTACAATGAGTTGCTGACCGCCAAGGAGCAGCAGGTTGTTGCGGCGATGGTGGATGGGTTGAGCTATAAGATGATTGCCGTTCGTCTCGGGATCAGCCTGGAGACGGTGCGGCAGCATATCAAGAACATTTACCGCAAGCTGCAGGTTAACAGCAAGGCCGAGGTGATCATCAAGTCGCTGAAAGGGGAGATCTAGGGGATCACGTAGTCCTCGCATTAAGCGCCGAGCGCGGCGCACTGGCCGAGAGTACCGGCAACGCGTGCAGCAATGCGCCGATCGCGAAATTGATGATGACGGCCAGGGTCATCGCGGTATTCTCACTGTAAAATCCCAACGCAAAAAAGAAGGCTGCGAACAGCAGATGAAACCAAAAAGGAACTACCCGGGCAATGCCGGGAAGGCTCCCTGTGACAATATGCCGGTGGCGCCAGCCATAGGCGACGAGTGCGAACAAAAAGGCGCACATCAGCAGAACGCGGTGGGCGGAGGTGATGCCGAAATGGGCCAGCTTCGGAGATATCTTCTCTTCGCTTGTAAACAGGACTACCAGGGAGCAATTGATCGCCAGAAAGGTGGTGAAGGCATTTTTTATCGCGCCGGTCTCTCTCCTCAGGTTCATGCCCGCGAATAGCCGGCTGAAGGCCGAGTAACAAAAGACCACGGTTTGCCAGCCGAAGAAGTTACCAAAGGGAACGCCGAACCATTGGGCGGTCAGCGGGTTGGCCGACATATAGGACCAGTCCCAATGCCACATATGCATGCGGTAAGCGACTACGTCGATGCTGAAATCGATATTGAGGGCCAGTAGGGTATCGAATGCGGCGGCAGCCCAAAGCGGCAGGCCCAGCCAGTCGGTCAAAAGTCTCGCCGAATACATAATGATGCCCCAGGCAACGCCGATACAAAGAGGGATATCCCGGTGGTTACGGCCCAACATTACCCAAAATCGGCCATAGGTGTAGTTGCCGATCATTACTTCCATATACTCCAGCACAAGACCGAAGAGCACACCGCCAAGCAAGTAAGCAACCGCGGTAGGTCCCTTTTTACGGGCATGGAGAAAGCAGAATAAAAATAGGACATAGAGGCTGGTCTCAGCCAATGGAAAACACCAAATAGGGGCAATGCCGTAAGGTATACCGGTAAAGGGGGGCATATAATACGTTTAGGGGATATAGTTTTAATATCCTTTTTGACCGGTGTTTGAGGTAGATGAGTGCCGGCGAAATATGCCGGAAAGAGGTGAGGAAGCGGGGTAAAGGTATTACAAATTACACATTCAACCAGCGAAAGATTGGAGCCTATTTTTTTAGGCCCGGGAAATTCCCCAGTTCTGGGTATTGTCAGGACGACGGAAAATTCCCGAATGACCCGGGAGGACGGGCTCCAGGCGCAATGCCGAAGCACCGGCGCTAAGCGGAATGCTGGAGCACCTCTTTTACCCGCTGGATGACGATATCGACCTGGTCGGGACGCAACAGAACGACGCCGAGAAGCAGCCGGTCCTCATGTACCCCCGTGACGATGCTGGGGTTACCATCCTGCAGCGCTTTGCGGACATCTTTTGGCGTGATCTTGAAATGCTGGCGGTCCCAGTCGACAAGCAGGTTGGGGAAGGCATTGGCGGGGCCGGGGTTTACCCAGACCTCGGTCTTTATCGTCGGCAGCAGCGCGAGCCGGGTGGAGATATGCCTGGCCCGTTGGAGCCAGCCGTCCCATTCCTTCTGATGATCGCGTTCGAGATAGGAACGCAAGGCAGCGTACATGCCGAAGATCTCTTCT
>NZ_DASYCH010000068.1:0-8745 GCF_036500295.1 Puia sp.
AAGGCCGAATAGATGACCTGTTCGAGGCGGTGTTCGAAGTCGCCGTGGGAGTTGGGGGTCTGCTGGGTCATGATGAGGCAGACGACGTGGTTGGCGGGGTCGGCCCAGTAGGTGGTGCCGAAGAAGCCGCCCCAGGAGAAGGTGCCTTCGCCGCGGACTTCGCGGGCGGCGGAGAGGGGGCTCGTGATCTCGAAGCCGAGGCCGAAGTTGTCGGCGCCGTTGAAGAGGAAGGAGAGCTGGCCGCTGGTCATCAACTGGACAGTTCGGGGAGAGAGGATGCGGGCGCCGTTGTAGGTCCCGCCGGATAGCATCATTTGCAGGAATACCGCATAGTCCCAGGCGGTGGAGGTGAGGCCGGCGCCGCCGGAGAAATAACGCTTATGGGCGAGGGGATAGCCGGGATCGATGGTGGTACGCTCTTTTGTCCAGGGAACGACGTGCTCCAGGGAGTCCTCGGTGTAAACTTTTGTGAGCCGGCCGGCCTTGCCGGCGGGGATATTGAAGCGGGTATCGTTCATCCCGAGGGGACGAAAGACGTTGTCGACGAGATAGTCTTCGAGGTTCTTGCCGCTGATCACTTCGATCAGACAGCCCAACACATCCACACTCAGGCTATACATCCATTTTTCGCCGGGCTGGTTGATCAGCGGCAGGCCGCCGAGTTTTTCCATGGTCGTCTTCAGATCGAGATCGACTGTGCCGAGACCCGAGGGGATACCGGCCTTTGCATAGATGGCCCGGCCTTCCTTTGTGCCGATGCCGGAATAGTCGAGGCCGGAGGTATGGGTGAGCAGATGGCGAAAGGTGATGGGTTTTTTGGCGGGGACGGTGGTATAGCTGCTGTCGGCGGGGTTGAACTTATCGACGACTTTCATATTCTTGAAGGCGGGGAGGAAATCGCTGATGGGCTCGTCGAGATAGAATTTGCCTTGCTCGAACAGCTGCATGATGCCGACGCTGACGATGGCCTTTGTCTGGCTGGCGATGCGGAAGAGATCGTCGCGGCGCATGGGTTTGTTTGCTTCTTTATCGGCATAGCCATATCCCTTATATTGAACGACATGGCCATTCTTTACCACCAGGGTGACGACGCCATTGACCCAGCCTTTGCTGATATAGCCATTGACGAAGCTGTCGATGCGGGCGAGGCGGTGGAGGTCGACTGAAGGGTCGGGGGCGACGACAAGGGTCTGGTTGGATTGGGCGCAAGTGGAAAGGGTGAAAAAGGTGAGAAGCAGCGGGAGCAGCTTTTTCATGTGACGTAGTTTACGTTAAGATAATGCTTTTTTTGGGATGGGGCCGTTACCTTTACCGCCCGATGCGCGTATTTATTCTTTCTTGTCTGTGTATGGGGTTGATGGCCGCCTCACAGTGGGTAGGGCCGGCGGGCTACTCGCCGGGCGTGGAGGGCGCCGTCGATTATTTCCGCAAGGCGGCGGGAGAGTTTGCCGTCAGCTGTACGCAATTGCGGAAGGCGGTGGAAGGGCCCGAAGACCTGGGAGCGTTGCGGCTACGCCTTGCGGACGCAAGGCTGCGGTACAAACGAATCGAATCCTTTCTTGAATATTTTTTCCGGAGCAGCGCGACGATCTATAACCGGCCGCCGAAGTTCGAGGCGGAGGACGGGGGAATGGAGTACCAGGAGGCGGTGGGGCTGCAGCTGATGGAAGCGTTGCTTTATGCGCCGGCGCCGGATCGCCACGCGTTGTTGGAACAGGCGAAGGCCGTGGAGAGCAGTGCAGTCGATCTGCCGGCGTTGCTGTATGAATTGAAGGCGGATGACCGGCAGCTGCTGGAGAGTTTGCGGATAGAGTTGATCCGGGTGATCGCGCTGGATATTACGGGCTATGAGGCGCCACTACTGAAAAGTGGGATCGTTGAATCGCGCGCGGCGATGGAGGCGATAGAGATGCAGTTGCGGCCTTATCTCGATGGCGGCAAACGGGCGGATAGTGTGGGGCGGTATTTGGGAATATGCCTGGACCTTTTGAAGGGAGATTTCGATGGGTTTGACCGCGTTCGGTTCCTACGGGAGGCGGCGCTGCCGCTGCAGCGGCAGTTGGGGTTGTTTATCCGGGAGAAGGGGTTGCAGCTGAATACGACGAAGACTTTGAACTATGCCGCAGAGGATATTTTTTCGCCGGATGCTTTTTTGGTTCGGAAGTTTCCGGGAGGAACGGCCGAAGCTGGCGGCGCGGCGGATTCGGCGGAGCTGGCGGCACGAGGGCGGCGGCTTTTCTTTGACTCGAGTCTTTCGGGCAACGGGCGGAAGAGTTGCGCATCCTGTCATAATCCATCGCGGGCCTTTACGGATGGACTTCCGGTGAGCATTGGCCTGGACGGGCACGAACGCCTGGACCGCAACGCCCCTACCCTGTTGTATAGCGCCTACCAGTTCTCGCAGTTTTGGGACGGTCGGGTCAAGAGTCTTGAGGAGCAGATACGCACGGTGTTGCACAACCCAAGGGAGATGGGGGCGACGACGGTGCGGGAAGGAGACGTGGCGGCGATTGCGGCGTATGTACGGAGTTTGCATCCGATGAATTCGCTTTTCGACCGATATATCCGGAGTGGGCCGGGCGATGAAGGAGGTTTGCGGGGGCGCGGCGCGCTATCTGACGGGTCGCTCTCCGCCGGGGCGCTCTCCGCCGGGGCGCGAAGGGGTGCGAATCTTTTTATGGGTAAGGCGCAGTGCGCGACCTGTCATTTTATTCCTTTCTTTAACGGGCTGATCCCACCGGATTATGCGGTGTCGGAGTTCGAGGTGCTGGGGACGACGGAGGGGGATGATTTTGGGCACCCGCGGCTCAGCGGGCTTGGGGACGGGCTGCGGCTCAGCGGGCGCGGGGACGGGCTACGGCTGAGCAGGGATTCGGGGCGGTATGGGGCTTATCCCCTACCCTTTTTCCGCGGGGCATTCAAGACGCCGACGGTGCGGGATGCGGCGTTGACGGCGCCGTATATGCACGACGGAGGATTCCGCAGCCTGGAGACGGTGTTGCAATTCTATAATGCGGGGGGCGGCGCCGGGATGGGCTTGAGCGTCCCCGATCAAACGCTTTCGTCCGACTCATTGCGGCTTTCGACGGGCGAGATGAACGACATTATCCTTTTCATCCGTACGTTGACGGATAGCCTATCGATGGCGCCTTAACTTTGGCTTAATATACACGAACTACATTCGCACATGGTAAAGAAAATAGCTCTGATGCCGGCGCTGCTGCTGATCGTGGCCGCGCTTTCCGCCCAACGGCCTGTCAGCCCCATTCGCTCCGTTCTTCTTCGTGGTCCTTATCTGCAAGCCGTTACCCCGACCTCGGCCGTCGTGCGCTGGCGCACGGATGTGCTGACCCGGGGGATCGTGCATTTTGGCCGGAGTGCCGATTTCCTCGACCGGAATGTGCAGGACACCGTGCTGGGAACGGAGCACCAGCTGCGCCTCGAAGGATTGCAGCCCTACACCCGTTATTTTTATTCGATCGGTTCCTTCAAGGATACCTTACAGATCGGCCCCAACAACTATTTTATGACGCTGCCGACCCCGGGCACGGAAGCGATGTACCGGATCGCCGCGGTCGGTGATTGCGGGAACAACTCGGTGAACCAGCGGAATGTTCGCGACGCCCTGCTCAAATACCTGGGCGGCTATTATCTCAACGCCTGGATCCTGCTTGGCGACAACGCCTATTCCACGGGCCGGGACGCAGAGTTCCAATCCAATTTCTTCAATGTCTATAAGGACAACCTCCTTCCCAAATACCCACTTTATCCGAGTCCGGGCAACCACGACTATTATGACGGCGACTCCACCGAGGAGAAGGTTCAACACACCCACCAGGTAGCGTATTTCCACAATTTCACGATGCCGGTGAACGGGGAAGCAGGCGGCGTGCCTTCGCATAACCCCGCCTTTTACTCCTGGGACCTGGGGAATATCCACTTCCTGTCCCTCGACAGCTACGGCATCGAGCAGGATCAATACCGCATCTATGACACGCTGGGGCCGCAGGTCCAATGGATCAAGCAGGACCTGGACGCCTATCAGCATAAGGGTTGGGTGATCGCCTACTGGCACCATCCCCCGTATACAATGGGTTCGCACAATTCGGACCATGAGTCGGAACTGGTGCATATCCGCGAGAATTTTATCCGCATCCTGGAACGCTATGGTGTCGACCTGATCATCTGCGGTCACAGTCATGACTACGAACGCAGCCAGCTGATCAAGGGTCACTACGGGCTGGAGACGTCCTGGGATTCTTCGTCCTATGTGGTTCAGCACAGCTCGGGGAGATATGACGGCAGCCCGAACAGCTGTCCTTTCCTGAAAGACCCGGCCAACAGCTATTCAGGAACGGTCTACATCGTGAGCGGCAGCGCCGGGCAGCTTGGCGGCAAGCAGGCCTCGTTCCCCCATGATGCCCTACCCTATTCGGATGCGACGCATGGCGGGTCGGGGATGCTGGAGATCCAGGGGGACCGGCTGGACTGGAAATGGATCTGCGCCGACGGGGAGATCCGGGACCATTTTACGATGATCAAGAATACCCGCAGTCCGCATATCGTCACGGCCACGAAAGGTGAGAGCGTGACGCTAACGGCCCCCTTCAGCGGGACCTGGAGCAACAAGGCTACCGGTTCGAGCATCACGGTCAAGGTTTCCGGTAACAAAGTATACACCGTAAAGGATGCTTCGGGTTGCGTCCAGGAGCGTTTCGAGGTGCAGGTACCTAAATAGGGTATTGCCAAAGCGGGAGCAATTAGCTATATTTCGCTTTTTTACTATATGAACCTCGCTTCGCAACACCGCTTTTATGGGCTTGTAGCCCGTAACTTTCACCGGTTTTTTTGGCCGGTGCTGGCAGGCACGCTGATCATCCTGCTGCTTCAACTGAAGGGCCAGAACGCCCTGAGAACGGACGCCGCGCCGATGGGGATCATCTCCCTGGAGCTCGGCAACTATCGCACGGACACCGCCGTCATCGCGTCCTGGAAGGGCTTTCTGCCGGATATCCCCGCGGATGATTTCTGCGAGGTGAAGGTGCAGCAGCCGACGCGGCTGGAGATAGCGCATTCCTATGTGCTTTGGGATTTTGCGTTTATCGTCTTTTATACGGCGTTGTTTATTGTGATCCTCGCCACGCTGCAAGCGGAGCGGGCCGCGAATTCGCGCCAGGTGGGCGTCAGCGCGGGCTTCTCGCATTTGCTCGTGTTGCTGGCGGTAGCCGCAGGCGGCTGTGACGTGATCGAGAACATCGGACTGCTGCAATTCACCGGGGGCGGCGGGTCGGCCGCCGCGGCGATGCTGACGCGGGCCATGGCCGTGACGAAGTTTGCGCTGCTGCTTGTGCTGATCGTCTATATCCTCTACGTTCTTATATTCCGACACTATGGCCTGCAGTGGCTTTCCTCGTATGTCCGGGTGAAGGTGTTACAGCTGTTCCGGTTTCGGCTGATCCTGCTGGGGATCGTCTTCTTCGCCGCGCCGATCTGGGTGATGAACCAGGGCCAGGACCTGCTGGTGAATACCAATGAAGGAGATATCGGGGTGATCCTGTTTGTGAGCGTGGTGGTGGTTGCGGCATTGCTCAACTGGTATCTGGCAAAGCTTTTTTTCGAATCGAAATATGTCCCGCCCTTCTGGCCGCTGAATGAGCCGGTGCTCACGAAGCCCGTGCCGCCGACGGTCTATGAAAAGGTGCTGGCCTCGGAGAAGAAAGTATCGCGCTACCTGGGGATCTGTACGATCCTTATCCCGGGGGTGGCGATCCTCAATGCGCTGGCGGCGATTCGCCTCCATTACTGGATGGATCAATTCTCGCCGATGGCGTGGCTGGCGGGTCTGCTGGTCGTCTTCTTCGTGCTGATCCAGCAAAACGTGGCCGAGAAGGCGTATCCGTGGTTTGTGGCGCGGCTGGGTGCGGGCGGGGCCCGGGTGCTGATGATCGTCGTTTTGTTAGTCCTTGCGGTCGGGTTGCCGATGCTGTTCCGTTTCATTTTCATCCCGCATAACCGGGAGTCTCCACAGTCGCTGAACTTTCTGTTCCTGGACCTGGTGCTCATCGCTTTTGCCTTTTATCTTTTTGTGAGTCTGCGGGTGTGCGCGTTTCATCCGAAGGGTTGGGTCGGCGAGAAGATAGGCCGGCTGATCCTGCCGGCGGCGGCGCTGATGGCACTGGCCTTTATCATCTATAACGTATTTCCCTTTGCCGCGATGGCGGTGGTGGGTTGCTATCTGAGCCTGCCGGTGCTGCTGGCGGGTATCGTCTTCTATACCCTGGTGATCACGCTGGTCCTGCGGGCGGGACAGATGAAGACGATCAACCTTCTCTTCTTCATTTCCCTGGGGTGGTGGCTGATCGTGATGAACGGGAGCAACGATTTTCATGCGGTCCACCGGATGCCCGTGAAGGTGGCGCCGGTGTCGCCGAGGCTGACGGATTATTTCAAACAGTGGGTGCTGGCGAGACGGGAGGAGATCCAGGCGGCGCCGGAGAGTTATCCGATCTTCCTGGTCAACAGCTATGGCGGCGGGATCAAGGCGGCGGCCTTTACCAATTTTGCGTTGTCCTATATGGATGATTCGTTGTTGCGGCGGGACAGTATGGCTGGACTGCCGCGGCGGGGCTTCGAGCATTATGTGTTTTCGTTATCGGGGGCGTCGGGGGGAACGATAGGTTCGGCGGTGCAGTGCGCGTACAGGGCGACGCATCCTGACAGTATGATGGGTCCGGGCGGCGGTCTCGTCAATCCTTATGCGAATTTCAGGGGGAATTTCGAGCGGTTTTACCGGCATGATTTTCTGACGCCGATATTGGCGGGCATCCTCGGCCGGGATATGTGGTCGTCGGGGATCGCGGATGGGTGGACGGCGTTGAAGGGGGATCTGTGGGACGATCGCGCGGCGGTCCAGGAAGAGTTATGGGCGAGATATGGACGGCAGGAGTTGGGGCTTAACCTGGACAGTGAGTTCAATTCGATTTGGGAGCCGGGAAGGGGGAAGTCGTATGAAGTTCCTTTGTTGTTTTCCAATACGCTGAATGTGGATGACGGGTTGAAGGGCGTGTGTGCGCCGGTGTCGCTGGATTTTGCGGACTTCCCGGAGGTGATCCAGATCCGCGACCGGATCAATGCGTTGAATGCGAGTGCGCGGGAGGGAGATGATACCTCGATGTCGATCTCCCTTATCACGGGCGCGTTTCTCAGCGCGCGGTTCCCGTATATCAGCCCGAGCGGGAAGATGGGGCCGGCCTTTCATTTTATGGATGGGGGCGGGAAGGACAATTCCGGCGCCGGGACGTCGGCGGCGATCTTTTATGCGTTGAGCCGGGCGATCGGGCATGAAGGACAGCGGGGTGAGGACAGCGTATATCTTTCCTTGCTGCGAAAGCTGCGGTTCTATTTCATTTCGATCTCGAACTCGGCGACGTCGACGTTGCAGATGGCGCCGACGGATGACCGGCGGATCGTGAAAAACCGGTTCGAGCCGTTGAATCCGATCGTGGGGATCATGAATAGCGGGATCACCGGGAATGCGATGGAGGCAGACAGCATGCTGCGGTCGAGGTTCCGGGATAATCCGCTTTTTGCGTCGTTGTATGGGGGATATTTTTCTATCTGGCCGAATACGTTTTGTATCAATGCGGGCACGGACAGTGCGTATTGTCCGCTGGCGCCGCTGGGGTGGCAGATCTCGGCGCCGTCGTTGAAGCGCCTGCAGGGTGGGTTTACAGTGGGGAAGTTGCGGGAGAATCCGGAGGGGGTGCTGAGTATCCTGGGGGTTAAAGGGTTGCGTTAGTGTGATACGCCCGCGCGATCTTACCGACTCCAATATTTGCATGGATAGCTCGGGCAACCGATGGATCAGAAGAAGTTCGTTTTCAATCTTGGATTGCAGACGATCTTTTTGCCGTTGTACTATTTTCAGAAAAAAAATAGTCCAGGAAATTGCTTTATTATCCATAAAAATACCCAATTATACCCAATTTTTGGGGTGCGTTAGGGATCGGCAGGAGCGCCATGCGCGATAGAGAGCCCGACGCGGCGGCGCATGAGGTTATTTGCGGCGCCGCGGAACGCCCTGGCCCTACTTATTGTTTCAAAATTTTTAGCGTTTGTTCATGACTGGCGGTGGCGATGCTGACCAGGAGGATGCCTTTTGGCGCGGTGGAGAGGTCGAGGGTGAGGTCCTGGCCGGGGTTGGCGGTGAGGTCGCTGCTGCGGAGGAGTCGGCCGTCGAGGGTGGTGACCCTGAGGCGCACGGTCTCGGGGGCGGCATTGTCGAGATGGATGGTGGCGGAGTTGACGACGGGATTGGGGTAGCAAGGGAAGAATTTTCCGGCGTTGGGAAAGAAATGACGGTTATCTTTCCGGTAAAAATCAGGATATGAAAAGAAGAAAGTTTCTGGGCGCTTCTGCGCTGACGGCCGGGGCCCTTGGGTTGGTGGGGACGGTTCGCGGGGCGAACGGGTTGGCGGAGTTTGCGGGGGGAGGAGGATCAGGGGCGAAAAGACCGCCGGTGGTTCATCATGTGTTTTTTTGGCTGAAGAATCCGCAGTCCGTGGACGATCGGGATAAGTTAGTGGCGGGATTGAAGACGCTCGGCGGGATCCCGTTGATCAAAGAACTGCATGTCGGCGTACTGGCGGATACGGAGAAGCGGGATGTCGTCGATTCCTCCTGGCAGGTGTCGGAGCTGATGTTCTTCGACGATCTTGCGGGCCAGAAGAACTACCAGGATCATCC
>NZ_DASYCH010000069.1:0-1515 GCF_036500295.1 Puia sp.
TACCTGCAATGGAGTATCGTACGCTCCGCCGCCCCCTTTCTCAGCAACGCCTTCGTGACCGAAGACTTTTCCTTCAGTCAGGCATTGTCAGGCCAGAAAGTGGAGACCCCCCGCTGGCAGCGTATCAGCGGCCTGATCGACCGCCAGTTGGGAGACCAGCTTGGCCAGTTGTATGTCGATAAATATTTCAGCGCAGCCGCCAAACAACGCATGCAGGAACTGGTCAACAACCTGCAGCAGACCTTCGCCGGCCGCATCCGCCGCGTTGACTGGATGAGTGACGAGACCAAACAAAAAGCGGTGGAAAAACTGCAGGCCTTTCTAAAAAAGATCGGCTACCCCGATAAGTGGAAAGACTATAGCAGCATCACGATCCGGAAAGACGACCTCCTCGGCAATGTGAGATCCTGCAGCATCTATCAATTCAACGAAAATGTAAAGCTCCTCGGCAAACCAGTGGACCGGACAAAATGGACGATGACCCCGCCCACGATCAACGCTTATTATAATCCCAGCAATAACGAGATCGTTTTCCCCGCCGGCATCCTCCAATTCCCCTTCTTCGATTTCGAGGCCGACGACGCCGTCAACTACGGCGGCATCGGGGCCGTCATCGGTCATGAAATGACCCATGGCTTCGATGACCAGGGCCGGCAGTTCGCCGCAGATGGCAACCTGAAAGACTGGTGGACAAAAGCCGATGCGGATAAGTTCAAGACAAAAGCAGACGAAGTGGTCGCACAATACAATGGCTTCACGGTCCTCGATACGCTCCATGTGAACGGACGATTGACCCTGGGCGAGAACTTAGCCGATCTGGGCGGTCTCTCCATCGCCTATGAGGCCTTCACAAAAACGCCCCAATTCAAGGAAGGCAAAAAGATCGATGGGTTCACGCCCGCGCAACGCTTCTTCCTGAACTGGGCACAGGTATGGAGAAGCAATACACTGCCCCGGACAGCCGCCCAGTTGATCCTCACCGATCCCCATTCCCCCGGTATGTATCGCGCCAACGGACCGATCAGCAATATCGATGCCTGGTATGAAGCCTTCGACGTAAAAGAAGGAGACAAAATGTATAAGCCGGCCGACCGCCGGACAAGGATTTGGTAGAGCGGGCCACGGTCCGCTGGCCGTAACCGGGCAAAGCGAAGGCCAATCATGAACGCCAACAAGAGGGCGCCGTCGGCGCCCTCTTGTTATGTACAGCACTATCCCCTTTCTTGCGCCCGCAGCCATCGCTCCGGGATCTCATTGCTGCTGGCAAGCAGGTAATCCTGGTACGAACAGGCGATATATTTATTGTCCGGCAATTGCATCCACCAACGCTGCGTCTTTTTGCTTTGCAGAAATGTAGTCTCCACCTCGGCAAACGCCGTTCGGTATTCGATAAAGAAGTCGCGCTCCGTCAACGCGGCCTCCCGGCGGCCCTTGCTCTTACCATCGATCAGGTACCAGAGCATATGACTGATCTGCCGGGCGGTAAGCTGGTCCTTGTCCCTCGCAGGCAGATAA
>NZ_DASYCH010000070.1:0-117871 GCF_036500295.1 Puia sp.
TGGTGCCGATGATCCTCAACGGCCGCGCCGGTGCAAAATATGGCATTCCCTTTCCCGTTTTCGCCCGGGCCTCTTTCGGGACCAAGGGCGCTAATATTCCCGCGATGCTGCGGGCCATCGTCGCCTGCGGCTGGTTTGGCATCCAGACCTGGATCGGCGGCTTCGCCCTCTATCAGATGCTGCATCTTTGGATCCCCGCCCTCGATCATCTGCCTGCGCTGCCGCGGGTGTTAGGACTGGCAACGGGGCCGGCGCTTTGTTTCCTTCTTTTCTGGGCGCTCAACATGTACGTCGTCTGGCTTGGTGTGGAAAGCATCCGGAAGCTGCTCGTGTTCAAAGCTGTTTTTCTTCCCCTGGCGGCGCTGGCCCTCCTCTTCTGGGCCATCTCGCATGTTCGCGGTGGACTCGGCCCCATCCTCACGCAACCATCGAAATTCCAAAACTCCGCCGCCTTCTGGGCCTTCTTTGTCCCCGGTCTCACGGGGATGGTCGGCTTCTGGGCGACCCTGAGTCTTAATATCCCCGACTTTACCCGTTATGCCGTCAGCCAGCGTGCGCAGATAAAAGGCCAGGCGCTCGGCCTGCCGACTTCCATGACGCTCTTCGCCTTTATCGGTGTCGTGGTCACCTCCGCGACGACCATCATCTATGGAACGACCATCTGGGACCCCGTGGTCCTCGCCGGCCGTTTCGACAGCAAACTTCTTGTCAGCATCGCGATGATCGCCGTCGCCATTTCCACGCTCGCTACCAATATTGCCGCCAACATCGTCAGCCCGGCCAACGATTTCGCCAACCTGTCCCCGGCGAAGATCAATTTCCGCAAGGGCGGGCTCATCACGGGTATCGTAGGCATCCTGATCTTCCCCTGGAAACTGGTGGCCGATCCGACCGGCTATATCTTCACCTGGCTGGTGGGTTATAGCAGCCTGCTGGGACCCGTCGGCGGCATCCTCATCGTCGATTATTATTTTATCCGGCGGCAGCAGCTCTCCGTCAACAATCTTTACGATCCCAACGGCATCTATCGTTATACCGCGGGCTTCAATCAAAAAGCCGTCCTCAGCCTCCTGCTCGGCATCCTGCCCAATGTACCGGGCTTCCTGGTCACCGTGGGAGCAAGCGCTGCCGACACCTGGCCTGGCTGGATCGTTCAGCTATATAACTATGCCTGGTTCGTCGGGTTCGCCCTCGCGGGCGGCAGCTATGCATTGCTGATGCGCACCCATCGAAAAACCGTCATCGTAAAAAAGGAGGAATTCTATGTCACTGCTGATTAAGAACGGAAGGATCATCACCGCGACCGACGACTACGTTGGTGACGTCTTCATCGAAGACGAGAGCATCGTCGCCGTTGGAAAGAACCTGCCGCAAAGGGCAACCACCATCATCGATGCAACAGGTCTGCTGGTCATGCCCGGCGGCATCGATCCGCATGTCCACCTGGATATGCCTTTTATGGGCACCTTCTCGAGCGACACCCACGAGACCGGCACCCGGGCCGCGCTCTTTGGCGGAACGACAACCGTCATCGACTTCGTCCTGCAAAAGCAGGGCCATTCCCTCCATGAAGCGCTGGCCGAATGGAACGGCCGCGCGCGCGGCACCGCCGTCGGCGACTACAGCTTTCATATGGCCGTTACCGACTACAATGACGAGACGAAAAAGGAGATCCGGCAAATGGTGGAAGAAGAAGGCATCACTTCCTTCAAGACCTTTATGGCCTATAAAGGCGCGCTGATGATCGACGATCGCCAGATGACCGCCCTCATGCAGGAAGTAAAAAAATGTGGCGGCCTTGTCACCGTTCACGCCACCAACGGCGATATGATCGACTATCTCATCGCGAAGCATCGCGCCGAAGGAAAACTCTCGCCCCTGTATCATTATCTCTCTCAACCCGAGGTCACCGAGGCCGAGGCGAGCGCCCGCTTCGCGGATATCGCCAATTACACCGGGTGTCCCGGCTATATCGTGCATCTGACCTGCGAAGGCGCGTTGAATGCCGTCCGTAACGCCACCCGGCGTAACCAGACCGTCTTCGTCGAAACCTGCATCCAGTACCTGCTGCTCGATGCCGAGCTCTATGAAAAAGACTTCGAGGGCGCCAAATGGGTGATGAGCCCGCCCCTCCGCAAGGGCAAGGACCGCGAGACGCTGTGGGCGGGTATCAACCAGGGGCTTGTCCGCGTCGTCGCCACCGATCACTGCCCCTTCCTCTGGAAGCAAAAACTCATGGGCGAAAAAGATTTCTCGAAGATCCCCAATGGTCATCCCGCCATCGAGAACCGGATGGAACTGCTCTTCAGCGAAGGCGTACAGAAGGGCCGCATCGGCCTCAACAAATATGTCGAGGTCGCGAGCACCAATGCGGCAAAGATCTTCGGCCTATGGCCGCGGAAGGGCACCCTTGCCCCCGGCAGCGACGCGGATCTCGTCCTCTTCGATCCCAACGAAAAGCATACCCTGTCCGCCAAGACCCACCATATGAACGTCGACTACTCCGCCTATGAAGGCTGGGACCTGACGGGAAAAGTGAAGACGGTGATCCTCCGCGGCCGCGTTGCGATCGACCATAACCAATGCCTTGTGGAAAAAGGCTACGGCCAATTCATCAAAAGAAATAAAGTCTAGTCACCATGCCAAGAATCATCAAATCCGGTCTGATCCAAATGAGCCTTCCAAAGACGGAGGGCGAAGGCACTATCGAGGAGATAAAGGAAGCCATGCTGCAGAAACATCTCCCGCTGATCGAAGAGGCGGGGAAGAAAGGCGTTCAGATCCTCTGTCTCCAGGAGATCTTCAACACGCCCTATTTCTGTCCCGGTCAGAACAGCGACTGGTATGCCTCCGCCGAATCCGTTCCCGGGCCGACGATCCAGCGGATGACGGAATATGCGAAGAAATACAGCATGGTCATGATCGTTCCGGTCTATGAGAAGGAACAGGCAGGTGTTCTCTATAACACGGCTGCCGTCATCGATGCCGACGGGACGCTGCTTGGCAAATACCGCAAGAACCATATCCCGCACACTTCCGGCTTCTGGGAAAAATTCTTCTTCAAACCCGGCAACCTCGGCTATCCCGTCTTCCAGACGCGTTATGCGAAGATCGGCGTCTATATCTGCTATGACCGGCATTTCCCCGATGGGGCCAGGGTCCTCGGACTCAACGGCGCGGAGATCGTCTACAACCCTTCGGCCACGGTGGCCGGCCTCTCTCAATACCTCTGGAAGCTGGAGCAACCCGCGCATGCCGCGGCCAACGGCTATTATATGGGTTGTATCAACCGCGTCGGGGAAGAAAAGCCCTGGAACCTGGGCCGCTTCTATGGGACCAGCTATTTTGTCGACCCCCGCGGGCAGATCTTCGCCCAGGCTTCCGAAGACAAGGACGAACTGCTTATCGCCGAGTTCGACCTGGCCAAGATCGACGAGGTCCGCAGTGTCTGGCAATTCTATCGCGATCGCCGCCCCGAAACCTATGGTAAACTGACCGAATTATAACCAAACACACCGTTATGGCGATCCGCGACAACCGACTTACCGATGAAGAATATGCGCGAAACTTCGCGGATATCCACCCGCCCTTCGAAACGCGGGATGCGGCGCTGGTCGACGCCAACCGCTGTCTTTATTGCTATGATGCACCTTGTACCAAAAGTTGTCCCACGGGCATCGACGTTCCAAAATTCATCAAGCAGATCGTCACGGATAACCTGAAAGGGTCGGCGCACACCATCTTCCAGTCCAATATCATGGGCGGCGGCTGCTCCCGCGTCTGTCCCGTGGAGAAACTTTGTGAAGGCGCCTGTGTCTACAACCTCATGGAGGAGGCGCCTATCCCGATCGCCCGGCTTCAGCGCTATCCCACCGAGAAGGCGATCCGGGGAAAATGGCCGCTTTTCCAGCGGGCCGCTCCCACGGGCAAGAAGGTTGCCGTCGTCGGCGCGGGTCCCTCGGGGCTCAGCGCTGCGCATGTCCTCGCCCGGGCCGGCGTCGAGGTCACGATCTTCGAGAAAGAGCCGAAGGGCGGTGGCCTGATGACCTATGGTATCGCCGCGTATAAAGTCACGCCCGAATTCTGTGCGGAGGAGCTGGAATATATTTTGTCTATCGGTGGGATCACGGTTCGTTATGAACAGGAGCTGGGCCGCAACCTGCATCTCGCCGACCTGCGCCGGGACTATGATGCCGTTTACCTCGCCTTTGGCGTGGGCCTGGCCCGTCAGCTGGATATTCCCGGGGAGGATCATGCCGGCGTTATCGACGCCATAAAATTCATCTACTGCATCCGCGCCGGGAGCTATCCGGCGGTTCCCGTCGGCGATAAAGTCGCCGTCATCGGCATGGGGATGACGGCTATCGATGCCGCCACGCAGGCCCGGCGACTGGGCGCAAAAGAAGTGACGCTTGTCTACCGCCGGACGCAGGCGGAGATGCCCTGCACCGAAACGGAGCTGAATATCGCCAAGGCAGACGGCTGCCGCATCGTCTGGCTTGCCGCGCCAAAGGCGATCCTGGCCGACTCGGGGCGGGTGACCCAGCTCATCTGCGGAGAAATGGAACCCGGGCCACCCGACGCCAGCGGCCGCCGCAGTCCGGTAGATACGGGCCGCACGATCATCTTCGATGTGGACATGGTCATCAAGGCGGCAGGTCAGATCCCGTTTGAGGAACTGGTTGCGGCCGAAGGGCTCGAACATAACAAGGGGCGCATTGCCGTCAACCAAGCCGCCCTCACGGGTTCTGCCGGCGTGTCCACGGCCACCAGCATCCCCGGCATCTTCGCGGGCGGGGATAATGTCAACGGCGGCAAGGAAGTGGTCGATGCCGTACAGGCCGGCAAGGACGCCGCCGCGGCTATTCTAAACTTTATCAATCATGGCTAACTTACAAACCGATTTCCTCGGCATCCACAGCCCCAATCCTTTCTGGCTGGCCAGTGCGCCACCCACGGATAAAAAGATAAACGTCCTCCGCGCGTTTGAAGCCGGCTGGGGCGGCGTCGTCTGGAAGACCCTCGGCAGCCAGGTGAAGAATGTCTCTTCGCGTTATTCCGCGGTCGACTATCATGGCAGCCGCGTCATGGGGTTTAACAATATCGAACTGATCAGCGATCGCCCGCTGGACCTCAACCTCCGGGAGATCAAGGAGTGTGTCCGGCTGTTCCCCGATCGCGCCATGATCGTCTCGTTGATGGCGGATAACGATCGCGAGAGCTGGCATGACCTGATAAAGAAAGTCGAGGACGCCGGTGCCCATGGTCTCGAACTCAACTTCGGCTGTCCGCATGGCATGACCGAGCGTGGGATGGGTGCGGCCGTCGGCCAGGACCCCGAGATCGCCCGGCTCGTCGTGGAGTGGGTGATGGAAGTGGCGACGATCCCCGTGATCACCAAACTCACGCCAAACGTCCACTCCGTCGTTCCTACCGGCCGTGCCTCGGTGGAAGCCGGCAGCCAGGCCCTCTCGCTGATCAATACGATCCAGTCGGTGACCGGTGTCGATCTCGATACCCTGATCCCCAACCCCAATGTAGGCGGAAAATCGACCTTTGGCGGCTATTGCGGCCCGGCGGTGAAACCTATCGCCCTGAAGATGCTGACGACCATCGCCCAGGACCCCATCACCTCGAAGGTGCCTGTCTCCGGCATTGGCGGCGTCAGCACGTGGCGCGACGCCGCGGAGTTCATGCTTCTGGGGTCGACGACCGTGCAGGTATGCACCGCCGTTATGAAACATGGCTTCCGGATCATCGACGACCTCTGCGAGGGGCTCAGCAACTGGATGGATGAGAAAGGCTTTGGCAAGACCACGGATTTTATTGGCCGGAGCGTCCCTACCCTCACCCACTGGGAAGACCTTGACCTTAATTATCATATCGTGGCGCGGATCGACCCGGACAAATGCATCCATTGCGGGCTTTGCTACATCGCGTGCGAAGATGCCTCCCATCAGTCGATAAGGCTGACCCCGGGCCAGCCTTATAATGACTATACGATAAAAGAGGCCGAATGCGTGGGCTGCAATCTCTGCAAACTTGTCTGCCCCGTCGACAGCTGCATCACGATGGTAGAGCAGCGCGTCGGGCCCGAGTACCTCAACTGGAAAGAGTTTCAGCGGCGCGGCCTGCCGCTAAACGATCACTAGTGCGAACCGAAGGAGTACACGGTGGTACTGTGCCAGACCTGGCCGGGCTTGAGCTCGGTGGAAGGAAAGGCCGGTTCATTCGGTGAATCGGGGTAGTGCTGGGTCTCGAGACAGAAAGCCCCGCGATAATCATCTTTCTTTCCGCCTTTGAGGGGATTGGCGCCCTTCATAAAATTGCCGCCATAGAACTGGATGGCCGGCTGTGTGGTATACACCGTCATGACGATGCCGCTGAGATCGCCGGTGACCTTCGCCGCCGTGTTCAGGCTGTCTTTGCCGGGGTTGAGAACGAAATTATGATCGTATCCCTTTCCGTATTTCAACTGCTGGTTGTCGGCGTCGATCCGCGAGCCGATGGCCGTGGCCTGACGGAAGTCGAAGGGGGTGCCCGCGACGGGGTCGATCTTTCCCGTGGGGATGAGGGTGGAGTCTACCGGTGTATAGCGATCGGCATTCAGCTGCAGGAGGTGGTTGTTGATCGTTCCGCTGCCCTGGCCGTTGAGGTTGAAGTAGGTGTGATTGGTGACGTTGATCACGGTCGCCTTATCGGTGGTGGCGGTATAATCGATGCGTAACCCGTTGCCGACCCCTATTCCTTCCCCGGTGAGCGAGTATCTCACGGTGACCTTCAAATTCCCGGGATAGCCTTCTTCGCCGTCCTTCGACAGATAGGATAGCTCTACGGTGGAATCGTTCAGCTGGTTCCCGGTCCAGACCACGGCGCCGAAGCCTTTTTTACCGCCATGCAGGTGGTTGGGGCCGTCATTCGTGGCGAGCGTATATTGTTTGCCGCCGAGCTTGAACTTTCCCTTTGCGATCCGGTTGCCATAGCGGCCGACGATCGCGCCGAAAAAGGTCTCGGGTTGATGGAGATAGAGTCCGATGCTGTCATAGCCGAGGGCCACATCGGTGAGGACGCCATTCTTATCCGGCGTCAGCAGGCTTACCACGCGGGCGCCATAGTTGGTGATCGCGGCCTGGTTCTTACCGGAATTCTTGAGGAGGTACAAGGTGGTGGGCTGACCGTCGGCCGAACCGTTGAACGACGCAACGGCGGGGAGTGCGGCGGGTGTTGCAGTTTTTGCGGAGGCGGTATCTGCGCCGGAAGCCGTAGAGGAGGAGTTGCCGTTGCCGCAACCGGTCAGCAGACCGGCGGCCAGGGCCATGGGAGCGAAGAAGAGCTTGTTCATATAGCAATAAATTGTTTACACGATGGAGGCCGTTTACGCGACGGGCCGGTGCCGTTCTTACACGACCGAGGTGCCATTCTCTATCTGGCCGATGTACCACTTCAGCTCGCGGTTCATGGCCTTCCGGTATAACGGCGCGATCCTTTCTACCAGTGCCTCGATGGTATCCGCCTGGACTAGGTTGATCGTACAGCCCCCGAAGCCGCCACCCATCTGGCGGGCTCCGAGAACACCCCCGGCATCCCGTAGCTGGTCAACCAGCCAGTCGGATTCTACGCAGCTGACCTCGTACTTCCGGCTCAGGCCTTCATGCGAGGCATACATCTTCCGGCCGAAGGCGGCCAGATCGCCGCGCTGGAGATCTTCCGTTCCCGCAACGACCCGCGCATTCTCTTCCACGACAAAACTGCACCGGCGGTAGATCAGCTCGTCGGCCGGCGCCACGAGCGTATTCAACATTTCCAGGCTGACATCCCGCAGGCTTCTGACAGAAGGATGCTGCCGCTGCACGAGCTTCACGCCCGCCTCGCATTGCTGCCGCCGGACATTGTATTCCGAGGAGGCGAGAGAATGCTCTACCTGCGTATCGAGCAGGAGGAGGCGTAACCCTTCCGTCCTGAAAGGAAAATAGGTGTATTCCAGCGACTGGCAGTCCAGCCGGATGACCTGGTCCTTGCGGCCAAACATACTGGCGAACATGTCCATGATCCCGCACTGCAACCCGACGAATTCATTCTCCGCTTTCTGGGAAAGCCGGACCATCGTCATCGGGTCGAGTCCCAGGCCGAAAAGCTGGTTCAACGAAAAGATGATGGCGTTCTCAAGCGCCGCAGAAGAGGACATGCCGGCCCCCAGGGGAATATCCCCGGCAAAGACACAGTTGAAACCTCCGACGGTCAATCCTAAGTTCCGCAGCTGCCCGACGATCCCAAGGATATAGTTGGGCCAGTGCAAGGCCGATTGCGTAAGCGGTGGCCGGAGGCTTCCCCGGTACGACTGGTCGAGATCCATCGCGAACAGCTGTACGTCGTCATCGCGCCGCCGTTCCACCGCCATATAGATGGCCTTGTCGACGGCGGCGGGAAGCACAAACCCATTGTTATAGTCCGTATGTTCTCCAATGAGATTGACCCGGCCCGGTGAGCGGACGAGCAAGGCGGCCTGAGAGGAAAATATCTCCTGAAATTTCTGAGTTACCCGGGAAGAAAGCGTTTGCACGTGTCAAAATAACATCTATTTTGACGAAAAAAAAAGCTTTATTTCCGATCGGTTGCGGCCCTTTCAGGGGTGGCCAGGCGCCGCGGCTGGCTTATACGCCCTTACTCCTTCCCCATTTATACCAAATAGCAGCAGCCCGTTGCAGTCCATCACCGACCGCACATCGCCGCGGAGATGAAAGCCGGAGAGCGGTTGTTCGATATAGCGGAAGTTCCCCTTCCCGTCGCCTTTTAACAGCACCCCGTAGTTGGCGTCGTATTTTCCAAAGCGCAGCCGGGAATGTGTAATATTCCCGCAGAGCAGCAGGTCCTTATTCCCGTCGCCGTCATAGTCCAGCGCGGTGATGGTGAATACCGGCGAATACTGGGCGGGCAGCGGAAGGGGTTTCTCCTGAAACCGGCCCTTCGCGCCACGCTGCAGATATACGGTCCGCAGACAATTGGCGCGCAGATGGCCCGCCGCGCTCAGCGCCGCCGCCGGAAAGATATCCGTCAGCCGGGCGTCGGCATAGCTCTTATAGTCGGGGAATTTCTGGCTCATATTGCTCACCTGCTGGATCAGTTCGTCCCGGGTCATGAAAGGATAGCTTGTGTCGCCGATATAGGTGCAGAGTACGGGATCGATCGTCCCGTTTCCATCGAAATCCCGGTAATACAGTTCGACCGGGTGTTGCTCGTCCGCGCGGCACTGCGCGTTGAGCCCCAGGTTACCCAGTATGATGTCGGGCTTGCCGTCCTTGTCCATATCCGCTACCAGTAGCCGGTTCCACCAGCCGCTGTATTCCCGGTCGAGGTAATCGGTCGTATGGTCTGTCAGCCGGCCCTGTTCCAGGCGGAAGATGCGAACCGGCATCCACTCCCCTACCACGATCAGTTCCCGCTTACCGTTGCCGTCGAGATCGGCCCAGGCCGCGTCGGTGATCATCCCGGCCTTTTGCAGGGCGGGCGCCAGGTCGGCTATGTGGTCAGTAAAATGTCCCTTGCCGTCGTTGATCAGCAGGAAGCTGGAAGGCGGTTGGGGATAGCGTCCGGGGATGACCCGGCCACCCACAAAAAGGTCCGGATAGCCGTCGCCGTTGACATCGGCCATGCGCACGCAGCTCTTGGCCACCCGCGTCACGGGCAGTGCATCCGTGCTCCGGGCAAAATGACCTTTGCCGTCACCGAGGTAGAGCCGGTCCTGCAGCCGGGCATCCCCGGCTTCGAAGTGGTGATAGCCGCCGCTGGCGACATAGAGATCCGGATGCCCGTCCCCGTTGGCGTCGAAGAAAAGCGCGTCGGCATCTTCGCTGCTGCTGTCGGCGGCCAACGCCGGGATGGGCATAGGGGTGAAGGCGCCGTCCTTTCGGCCGAGGAACAGCTTGCCTGGCTGGCCGGACTCGCCGCCCACGAAGAGATCTTCTATCCCATCGCCGTTGACATCGGCCCTGGCCATGCAGGGGCCCGCGTATGAAAGGGCGCTGACCAGCTGGGGCTGGCGTTTGTAATCATTCAGCACCGGCGGTGAGTAGCGCACCGTAATTGGAGAGGCCACCTCGTGGAATGCCGGCGTTTTGATCGCCGGCGCCGTGCCTGGCACAGCCGCGGGCGACCGTTTTATCGGTGAGGCATCTTTCTCATCGAGGGTGAGGGTCTGGTTTGCCGCTACCTTCGTGAGCATCTGTTCCCCGCCGTCGGGCCAGACGATCCGCAGCGAATCCGCCGTCGCCGTCGCACCCAGTCCAAAATGCAATATCGGACTGACACAGGACTGGTAACCCTGGGCCGGCTCCTGTTCGAGATATTGCAGTCGTCCCTTTTCATACAGCGTCAGCCTGGTCCCGATGCCCGCGGTGTTCATGCCCGCCCCCTTCAGCCGCACTTCGAGCCAATGGTTCTTCCCCAGCTGTACGGCGCGGTTCTCATACAGGAAAGCGGGCTTGTTCAGGTTGTTGACCACCAGGTCGAGGTCGCCGTCATGGTCGAGGTCGGCCCATGCCGCCCCATTGCTGTTGCTGGGCGTCTCCAGACCCCAACGCGGACCCATACTCGAAAAATGCACGCCGCTGTCGCTTTTGAAAAGATAGCTGGTGACATTCGAGGAGGGCATATGGTCCACGATGTCCAGCACATCCTCCCGCTTCAGGCGTCCTTTCGCGCTGGTATAGCTTTCCATGAACTTGATAAAATCCATATTCGTATAATCCCGGACATATCCGTTGGTGACGAACAGGTCCTTCCAGCCGTCGTTGTCATAGTCGGCCCAGAGCGGCGCCCAGCTCCAGTCGGTGCCCGACACGCCGGCGAGCTGCCCGATCTCCGAAAAGCTGCCGTCGCCGTTGTTCAACTGCAGCATGTTCCGCATATACTGGTAATAAAATCCGCTCCGTAAGTTGAGGTCGAACTTCTCATAGTTATCCGGGGCGAACAGTAATTTCTGCCGGTGGTTATCTTCCGGCAGCATGTCGAGGGTGAAAATATCCGGCCGGCCGTCGTTGTTTACATCTGCCACCGCGTTACCCATCGAGAACTGCGAGGTATGGCCGATCCGCTCCGTCAACCGGTTGTCAAAATGCCCGTCGCGCCGGTTGATATACAAGTAATCCGGTACGGCATAGTCATTCGAAATATAAATGTCCGGCCAACCATCCCCGTCGATGTCGGCGATGCCGGCGCCCAGTCCATAGCTGAGTTCGCTGCTGGTGAGGCCCGAGGCGACCGTCACATCCTGGAAATGTCCGCCGTCGTTGCGCAGCAGGCGGACGCCGCAAAGGGGGCTGGGATGCTGCAGGATCTTTGCCGTGCTCACCTCGTTGAGCATCGGCAGGTTCTGTGGATTGTGGTTGAGCTCCAGCAGATCGAGATCGCCGTCCCGGTCATAGTCGAAGAAATAGGCCTGGGTGGTATAGGCGGAGTCCGCGAGCCCGTACCGTGCCGCCTGCTCGCTGAAATGCGGGATGCCGGCCGCGTCGGGCCCTTCGTTGATGAACAGCTGTTTCACCCGTCGATCCCCGTGTACTTTTCCCGAATAGCAGAGATAGATATCCGGGCGGCCATCTCCGTTGACATCGGCGATGCAGACGCCCGTCTTCCATGGCCCCGGACGGCCGGCCACACCGGCGGCTTCGGTGACGTCTTCAAACTGCCAGTTGCCCTTGTTCAGGTAGAGCTTGTTGTCGGTCATGTTCCCGGTGAAATAGAGGTCTTCCCAGCCGTCGCCATTGACATCGGCGATGGCGACGCCGCCTCCGTTGTAGAAATATTCGTATAGCAGTACATTGGTGTTGAGGCCTTCGGTCAGTTGGTTTTCAAATTGTACATGCGTGCTCTCCGGCGGGTGGAGGACAAAAAGCGGGTCGGTCGCCTGCTCCGGCTTTTTCCCGGTGTCGGGATGGCAGCCGGCGATCAATGTTGAAATGCCGAATAGTATTCCTGATAATAGCCGCAGTTGCGTCGGTTCGAATATCATTTTCAGTTTATAGTTTCCAGCAGGAGCTGATAGATGAAATGATCGATCAGCAGCCGGGCTTCTTCATCGAGTCCCAGTTGCTTGCGAGTGGAGAGGAGGATGTCTTCGACGAGTGTGTCTTCGAAGCGGACGTCCCTGAAGACGTCAAACCATTCCGCCACCGGCAATAGTTCTTCGGACACCCTGCCGTCCATGATCGCCCGGCAATCATCCAAGATAGCATATAATAAGCTTCGGTTTCCGGCAAACTTTTGCACCATCGGGGGTGATGGGGTCGCTCTGCCGGGATAATTCCGGCAATAGTTGCGGCTGATCCGCTCGTCGGACAGCAGCAGCAACAGGTTCAGATAAAGGGCCGCGCTGAACAGGTCTTCTCGGTCAAACGGCGCCTCGCCGAAGACCCGGCAAAGCGGACCGGTCGAGCGGCACCAGGCCGCCTGGTATTGCCGGCGGATTCGCGGATCTCCCCGCGAGGACCGGAGGGACCCAGGCGCCGATCGGAAGAATTCCGGGGCGGAAGGGAGGAATTGGTGGAGACCCGGGTAGATCGTATTGGGCGGGAAGTTCATAAACAGTTGATCGCCGGCATCGGCCGGGATGGCGGGGGCGTTGGTCCGCGTGCCATCAAGATCGGCCGGGATGGCGGCGGGATGGGACTGTATATAGCCGGTAAGCTCGCGTTCGAATTCCCGCAGGAGATCGCCTGCTGCTGCTGAAGGCGGCGGGCAGGACAAGCCGAGATGGTCTCCTCTTTGCCGGCCGAAATGCACGATGGCCTCCAGGTTGTTCGTCCGCAGAAAAGGCGCGATGCCGGAATGAAGGAGGCGCCACCATTCCCGCTGCGGGTAAAAGACGGATAAGAAAAGCCAGTTTTGTTTAGGCATCGGGTGGCAGGTGGATGGCCGTGGAATAATCGAAATTCCGGTACACGTTGCCGCAGCCCCATGCCGACTGGCCGATGACCGCCTGTTTACGGCGTTTGTTGTGGACCATCCTGTTCCGGTTGCGAAGGATGGAGTGTAGCAGCAGGACTTCGGTGATCATTTGGTCATTCGTTATTTTTCGGAAGGGATCGATTGACGAACCGGGATCCGGTGAGAGGGTCAGTCCGGAGGGCGTTTGCTTCCATGTACCCTGCTTCCAGTCGGGTGTGGTCAGCGACTGCTCGTAGCGGTGGTTAACGTCGGAATATCCGGCGCTTTTGCGGGGTCGTCCGTGGATGGCCGCATGGGCCGCATTGGCCGCATTGGCCGCCCGCAAAGCGGCGGCGGCGGCGTTGTCCCGGATAATGCCGAAGTGGTAGCTGTCAGGGGCGAACAGGAACAGCAGGGCCGTCCTTGCGGGATCCAGCTGATGGATATATACTTCTTTGAGGGACGCCTTCGTCGAGTAGTGGTGGATGCGTTCGCCCAGCGAATGGGGAATGGCGCATAAATATCGTTTGTCGGTGATGACGATCCGTTGTCTGCCCAGCAAGGCCAGCCTGTTGGCAAAGTCATGGTCGTCGAAACCATAGCTTCGCATTGATTCGTCAAAGCCTTTCACCGCCAGGAGGTCCGCTTTCCGGCAGCAGACGCGGCCCAGCACATCGGTGGGATTTGTCGTTTTCCGGGCGCCGATGGCGGTCATGAAGACATCCTTCCGTTCCTGGAAGGTGGCGTCGACATAGGCCGCGTAATTCCTGCCGGTGAAATTGTCGGCGTCTGTCAGACAGATGATCTCCCCTTCCGCCAAGCGGGCGACCATGTTCTTGGAATGCGCCATGTTGAAGCTCTCCGGTTCGGTCGTCCGGTAATATTTTACGCGACCGCTTTGAATATATTCGCCCAGATGCGCTTTCGCCCAGGCTTCCATGTCATCGCGGGAATTGTAATCAAGGACCACATGCTCCAGGTTGGCATAGTCCCTGTTGTCTTCGATATTCCGAAGCAGGGTCTCCTTCAGATGATAGAGTCTGTTCATACAGACGGTACAGATCGAGATTTTATAACTGTCGTTCATCATCGCAAAACATAGAATGTTGGTAAGGCTCATCGCGGGACTAGTCGCTGCCACAGCTGTTGAGCGGATCGCTCACCGTACAGATGCAGCTGCCGATCAGCGGAACGCAATAACCGCCGCCATTGCCGCAATAGCGAAAGCTGCAGAACCCATCTTCCTGGTCCACCATTTCTTTTTGCTGCTCCCGGGTGAGGGGCAGCCCGATGTCCGTTATTTTTTTCATGGAAAGGCCTGTTTTTTCGGTTCAAAAAACAGTAAAAACTTTGGTGAAAAAAATGCCTACTCTGTCAAAGGTTTTCGGCTTCCCCTTATAGATATTCAAGGTCCTTTATTTCGTACTGATCTGGCAAGAGGTGTCCGTTGACATAGATCGTCGGGGTGTGCGTGATCCCGGCTCTTTCGCACCATTCCGTCATCTCCTGCACTTTGAGTTCCTGCCGGCTGAGTTCCCCGTTGACGGGATACCGTTCGGCCCAGGCCCTGTATCGTTCTTCGGGCTGCAGCAGGTTATCGCTGCCCTCCTTATACCATTCGTGTATCGCGTCTTCCCGTGCCCGTCCTCCGGCGCCGAGCCGGTCGTTGCCGGCGACGGCCAGCAGGTGGGCGGCCGTGGTGGTCCGGAGGTCGTTCTCGTGGACATGAACGGCAAAGATGATCTGGGCCTTCCATTCCGGATTGCTTTTGATCAGCGATTCGATCTTCGGATGCGCCTTTGCGCAGGGCCCGCAATAGGGATTACAGATCTTCAGCAGCGTGTTTGGGGCTTCCGGGTTGCCGATGAGGATACCCATGCCTTCCGTTCCCGGCTGTAGAGGCGGTTGCTCCTTCAGCGTGGCATTGAACACCTCCGCGTTTCTTTTGAGCCGGTTCAGCTGATGCAGGTATTCCTTTGCCTGCCGGCCTTCATAGAGCCAGGGTTTTGCCAGCAGCCAGAGATAGGCCATCGCTGCGAAGGATGCCGCGACGGTCAGGGAGGACCCGATGGATTGCCCCGTCAACGCGTGCCATTGCAAGGCCGGTCCGGTATGCGTGAAAAGTGCGGAAAGAAATTCGGCTGCCAGCAGCAGCTGGACAAGCAGGCAAAGCACACACCATTGTCTGGCGACCACACCCTGGTAGTAGAGCGAGAAGCCCGTGTAGGGCAGCGCGAGCAGGTTGAGAAAATAAAGCCAGGGCAGGGCGGCGGCTCCCGCGATGGTCAACGCCACAAAGCTGCCGGCAAAATAGACAAATCCCACCTCGCTCCAACTGATGCCACCCGGCAGCTTCGAAGCCCTGCTTTGCAGGATCGCCTTACAGCTGGTCTTTTTTCCCAACGTACAGATCTGTTGCAGTAAGGTCTGGTTCCCGTCATATTCATACCACAGGAGCAGGCTGGTGACGATGACCCCCAGGGACTTGGCGAGCAGCAATGCCGCCGGATACACCGATTGGAAGGTATCCGCCTGCCCGCCCGCCAGAAAACGGATCACCCCGAACAGCAGGAACAGGAGCAGCGCCCCCGGCAGACCCATATCCCGTCTCCATTCCAGCCGTTTCTTCCGGCGGAATTCGGGCTCTCCGCTGTTCTGCCCGGCTGACGCCAGCAATGCCACTCCCTCCCAGGCATATAAAAAATCACCCCGGGGGAGACTTCTTTTTTGATACCGGTCATCCAGGTATTCCACTGCGCCGTCATCGATGTGGGTGACGGTGATGAACCGGCTGCTGCCCCGCGCGAGAAAGGCGATAAACGGCCGTGGCAATGCGTCCAGCTGACCCGTGTCGATCCGTATCGCTCTCGTCTCCACCTGCCAGGACCGGAGACTGTCCGTGATACTGAGCAGGCTCAGATGAGCGGGATGCGACAGGATCTTATCCCGTACCGAAGTGTACGTTACCCTGACTTTTAGAAGGTGCAGTAGCTGTGACGTAGCGGCGATGACACCCCTGGTTCCGGGTGACTGCGACCGGTTGCTAAGCTTGACCATGACGGTTACCGTTTGGAGCTGTTCCTAATATCCCGGGTTCTGAACGAGCTTATTATTCTTGTTCACCTCGTCGCGGCTGATCGGCCGGAAATACATCTTGTCGATCCAGGTCCGGTTCTCCAGTGAATTATCGGTATATGGTGTATACGTATACGTATAGTCGGTCTCGTCATGTTTGTACGGCGACGGTGCGAGCGCCCCCGGTTTCAGGGTGCCTACTACATTGATGAATTGCAGCTTTCTTCCCAGCGTGGTCGGGGCGATCATCCAGCGACGTGCATCGTGATAGCGGTGCTCTTCATAGGCGAGTTCGACCCTTCGTTCATTCCGGTATCGCTGCCGCAGGGCGTCCCCGGTCTCCGTGACGGCCGGCATCCCTGCGCGGAAGCGGATCTTGTTCATCCAGGTCTGGGCCTCCGTGTTATTCCCCAGTTCGATGCAGGCTTCAACATAATTGAGAACGGCTTCCGTATAGCGTAGGACCGGCCAGGGAACATATTGCCGGGTATTGTTATCCACGACATTGGGATCGGGGTCGATGAATTTCCGCATGTAATAGGAGGTCCAGGTACCGTTCCAGTTCTCTACCGGGCTTTGCCGGGTATCGAGGCCTGCCTGAAGTACGCCACCGTGTGTCATCTCATACGATCCGGTTTGGATCTGGTTGGCGGGGTCGGGGTTTGAGGTGATCTTATCGCGGGGCTTCCAGGGTGCGCCGTCATAGAGGATGGTGGCATAGAAACGGGGGTCGCGGTTCTTAAAGGGGGCAGCCGCTTCGGTCGGGTTGGTCCAGTCGAATTTGGAACCCGTCGCGTCCATCATTTCGTAGTCGTCGACCAGCTGCTGGATGGGTGCATTGCCTGCCCAGTTGTGGTATCCGTTGGGTCCGTTGTCCAGCCCTACCGAGGTGCCATCCGTTCCCGGGCCGCCGCTGACGAGCTGGGAGGTGAAATCCCGTTCGAAGATCAGCTCCACGGAAGCGGCCTTGTCGATCCCCGGTGCATTGCTGCCACCGCCCATGGAGATGGATGTATAGTAGTTCTGGGCATCGGCTGCCGAAGCCGGCGCGGTCAGGTTCAACATATAGCCGCTGCCTGCCTGTAAGACGGCAAAGGCGGCATCTTTCGCAGCCTGCCAGCGGGCCGTGCGGTCGCCGCTCGTATAACCCAATAGTTCGGGATTGGAAAAGCCGGCGATGGTTGCCGATTTGGCCTTGGCTGTCGGGATATCGTGCAGATCGCTGGCCGCGTATAGAAGGATGCGGGCTTTCAACGCCAGCGCAGCCAACGGGGTAGCGCGTCCACGGTCGAGGGTTTTCCCGGTCAGCAGCGCGTTGGCGCTGTCACAATCTTTAACGATGAAATTGACGCAGTCTGAAAAGTTGCTGCGGGCGATGCTATAGTCCTCGTTCAGGCCATAGGTATGGTCGACCAGCGGAACGCCGCCGTAAAAGCGGACCAGCTGGTGATAATAATAGGCCCGCATAAAGTGGGCTTCGCCCTGCAACCGCTGGACCAGCGCGTTGTCGGTGATAGTGGTATTCCGCAGGTTCTCGAGTGCGACATTTGCCGATCTGATCCGGTAATACAGACTGTCCCAGTAGTTGGTGGGGTCGATCCATCCCAGGTTGGAAGGACTGAGCGTGCCTTCGTTGATCGTGTTGATCCCGCGGCCCGGATGGACGAAGACCGATTCATCCGAGAGGGAGGCCAGTTCCTGTTCAAAGAACCCGCCGTTGGCCAGCCCGTTATAGATATTGGTTACAAAGGCTGCTGCCAGTCCCCCATCCTTCCAGGTATCCTCCGAGGAGATCTGGTTTAGCGGCTGAGTGTTCAGGAATTTCTTACTACAGGCGGCAAACAAGACCAGTGCCGCGAGAAAGGGCAAGGCCAAGGCAAACAATTTTATTTTTGGTGTCATAGAATTTCTTTTTTTAGAAGGTGACTCTTACCCCTGTATTGATGATCCGGGACTGAGGATAATACTGACCGTTCCCCGAGGTGGATTCCGGGTCATAGATCTTCATCTTGTCCCAGGTGATCAGGTTAAGCCCGTTGGCATAGATCCGCAGGTTGCTGATACTCGCACGATGCAACAGCTTCGAGGAGAAATTATAACCCAGCTCCACGTTCTTCAACCGCAGATAATTGCTGCTTCTCAGGAAATAGGTGTTGTTCCATGCTCCGCCACCGGTATAGTAGGTATTGCTCCGGTTGGCCAGCCGCGGATCCACACTGCTGGGATGGTCGATCGTCCACTGGTGGTCGTAGGAATATTGCAGGTAGTTGCCGATGTCGCCCGACTCGGTCCCGATGAACAGGAAGCCACCTGTTGCGCCCTGGAAAAGAACGGACAGGTCAAACCCTTTCCAGCCGGCCCGGAGGTTTACCCCGCCGGTGAAAGTCGGGTCCGGCGTGCTGTTCATCCGCAACTGGTCATCGCCATCGATCTTCCCGTCATGGTTGACGTCTTTGAACTTCATATCCCCTGGCTTTAGGGCGGGAGTGACGCCGGTGTAGTCGATCGTATTGGCTGCGATCTCTTTGGCATCTCTGAAGACCCCGGCATACTGATAGGTGAGGAAGGCTGCGACGCCATTGGCGGCAAAGGGATGACCGGTTGCCTTTTGCCAGGCGGGGGCGCCAGGTGCTTCATCATAGGCCAGGATCTTATTCTTGGCGTAACCGGCGTTGACGCTTATGGAATACGTGAAGTCTCCGCTGCGCCCATTGTAGCCTACCGTGAACTCATACCCCTTGTTCTCGGTCTTGGCGATATTCTCGGGAGGGAGAATATTCGCTATACCGCTGGAGGCCGGGGTCGAGCCCTGCGGACGCCAGAGGATATGCGTGCGGCGGTTGTAGAAATAATCAAATTCGAAGTTCACCTTGCCGTCCCAGAGCTGACCTTCCATGCCGACATTCGAATTGTTTGCCACCTCCCAGGTGAAATTCGGGTTCGGCACGACGGTTTCCTGCAATGTGGTGGCCGCTGCGTTATTGATCGTATACGCGTTGAAGCCATAGGTAGCCAGGTACTGATACTCCTGCAGGACGTTATTATAGTATACCTGGTCGTTCCCCATCTGGCCCCACGAGGCGCGGAGCTTGAGGTAATTGACCGTTTTAGCGA
The DNA here is from genome assembly GCF_036500295.1 of Puia sp. Taxonomy (NCBI): domain Bacteria; kingdom Pseudomonadati; phylum Bacteroidota; class Chitinophagia; order Chitinophagales; family Chitinophagaceae; genus Puia; species Puia sp. The sequence continues at coordinate 19,111 of NZ_DASYCH010000070.1, forward strand.
GCGGCCGCCAGAAGTTCTCCTCCGAAATTCTCCAGCCCGCCAGCACACCGGGGAAGAATCCGAAACGGTGTGCCGCGGGAAAGAGGTAGGAACCATCATAACGCCACAGGAATTCCGCAAGGTATTTCTCTTTATAGTTATAGGCAGCACGGCCGAAATAGCTCAGTCTCGCCCGCTCATAGGCCGACCCGCCCACATTCTGCTGTGGCGCGCCACCGGCAAAAAGCTGGTCGATGGACGAAGAAATGAAGTTGGTCCGGTAGGCGTTGAAATCGTCTTCGTTATCCTTTTCCTTGGTGACGGCGGCCATCAGGTTGAGGGTGTGATCGCCAAAGGTCTTGTCGTAGTTGACAAATCCCGACAACAGAATATTCAGGTAGTTGAAATTTGTCTCGTTCAACTGCGGACTCGTAAAGGTGGACCGCAGGCTCCTTGTCAGCAAGGGTGTTCCGTCGGCCTGCAATGTGGAGTGATCCCAGAAATACAGGTACCAGGGCGTCTGCCATACTCTATGCAGCTGATTCTCTTTATCGGCGGTGGCGGTACCTGTTATCTTCAAACCGGGCACCCAGGGGACCGTGACCTCGACCCTACCGTTCACCTGGAAATAATCTCTTTTATCCTTGTCATATCCGGTCTGGTTGGTGGTGATCACGATGGGATTCTGGCCATTCTCGATATCCGGACCCGGCAGGCCGTTGGGCCATACTTCGGGGTCTGTCGGGCGGCCGCGCATCAGCATCCGGAAAATGGAACCGGCAGATTGCGTTGGGAAGAAGCGAAACTCTTCACGGGCCGTCAGGTTGATCCCGGTAGTGATCCATTTGTTGATGCGGGCGTCTACGTTGAGCCGCATATCATATTGCTTGTAACCCGTGGCAGAATTCTTATAGTAGCCGTCCTGGTCCTCATAGCCCACCGAACCCAGATAGCGGATGGACTCGCTGCCCCCGTTGATCTGCAGGGTATGCCGCACCTGAGGCGCCCAGGTCTTCAGTGTGGTCTTGAACCAATCGGTATTTGGATGGCCCCAGGGATCGGAGTGGTCCTTGTATTTCTGGATATCCCCGGGTTGGAAAGGAGCGGTTATCGTGCTACCTGCCTGTGTAGTGTATTTACCGGCCGATGCAAAAGCCGACTGGGCCGCGGCCCATTCTGCCGGGTCGATATTATCATAAATGGTGGTCTCGTTGTTGATGGCGGCATATTCCGTGGCCGTGGCCATCTTGGGAATGCGGTCCGGCTGCGCCCAGCCATGATTGAAGGTATAGGAGACCTGGGGTTTCCCGGATTTCCCGTGTTTTGTCGTCACCAGGATGACGCCGTTGGCGGCCCGTGCTCCGTAGATGGCGGCGGAAGCATCTTTCAGTACGGACATGCTTTCGATATCCGCCGGGTTCAGCCGTTCCAGGCCGCCGGAGATATCCGGGATCCCGTCGACGACGATCAGCGCCGAGGTATTTCCAAGCGTATTGGTCCCCCGGATCCGGATGGTAGAGCCGTCATAGCCCGGTTCACCGGTAGCCTGAACGGCATAGACGCCGGGCAGGCGGCCGACGAGGGAGTTGGAAAGGTTTACCGTGGGGGATTTTTCGAGTTCGCTACCCTTGACCTGGGCGACGGCTCCCGTTACGGTCACCTTCTTCTGGCTCGCGTAACCGACCACGACGACATCTTTCAGGGGGTTGTCACCGGCCAATAGCGTTACGTCGATGGAGGTCTTGCCTTTTATGGAGAACTCCTGCGGTGAGTAACCTACAAAACTGAATATCAGCGACGCGTTCGGACTGGTGACATCCAGCGCAAAGGAACCGTCCTCTTTCGTCGTGGTCCCGTTGTTGGTGCCTTTTTCCTGCACGGTCACATCCTTGAGGGGTTCCCCCTTCTCACTGATAACCTTACCGGTGATCCTGACCGCGACAGGCGGTTTTTCGGTTATCTCCCCGCCACTCCGCATGATAACGATAAGATTCTCATTCAGGCGGTGATAGGAAAGCCCGGTCCGCTCCAGCACCTTGTCGAGCACTTCCTCGACCGAAGCCTGCTGGGCTACGATGGTCACCCGCTGATCTTTGGGAAGGATCTCATCCTTATAGACAAAACGAAAGAATCCCTGATCCTCGATGGCCTTGAATACCTTTTTCAACTGCGTCTTCTCGAGGCGAAGGTTGATATTCCCCTGTCCATACCCCCTGGCAAAGGATTGCATGGATAAAGCGAAGATGCATAAAATGGCAAGTTTGGTCATCAGCAGGTATTTGGTAAATGGGCGTATCCTGCCCGGGGAAGGAACGCTTCCGGTTTTTTTCATATCTTAGATTTGAAATAATGATAATGCCCTGTCCGCTCAGCGGCAGGAATTGTCTTTCAGGCGGGGGATGCTGCAATCATTCTCCGCTTCTTTTTTTATTTCCTTTTAGGTGACTTTTTTCATATAGCAATTTCGGTTTGGTTTGTCAATCAAGGTCGTATCGTAACCACCCGTCGCCGGATGGAATAATGAAAAGTCCCGGTCAGCCGCAATGCCTCCATCACCTGCGGCAGGGCTTCTTCTTCAAATACCCCGCTGTATTCGGTTTGCTTCAACGCGTCTTCGGTGATGTTCACTTTGACGTTGAACCAGCGCTCCATCTTGAGGGCGACGGACTCCAGGCTTTCTTTGTCGAAGGCCAGTTTATTCTTCACCCAGAGCACCTCTGTTGCGATACTGTCCTTATCCTTGTAATGCGCTTTGAGAAGACTCACGCGGGGAGCCTCTGTGGTTGAACTTACCGGCTTGCCGGGAGTGGACAGGCGGGGCCGGCTATCGTTTTTTACCACTAATTTATCGTTGGGTTTCATCAGGATCTTTTTTGCGGGATCGCTGTTGAGGGTGACCTCCACCGACCCGTGGATCAGGACGGCTTCCGTATTCTTTTCGTTGGCATAGGACCGCACATTCAATGTGGTGCCCAGCACCAGCACGTTGATGGCGTTGGTATGGATGATAAAGGGGTGTCGGTGGTCTTTCACCACGTCGAAATAGGCTTCGCCGCAAAGCTGCACTTCTCTTGCGGCGCCGGTGAAACTCTCGCTATAGACAAGGCGGCTGTCGGCATTCAGCCAAACCTGTGTTCCGTCGGGCAGCTGTATCTTGGATTTGGAACCGGGTTTTGTGCTCACGCTATTGGTGGCGACAGGAGCCGGCGCCGGCTTTTTGGACGTCGATTGCCATTGATAGGCAAAGAAAGAAAAACCTGCCAGCGAAGCGGCGATGCCGAGGGCAAAAAGAAAAAATCGCCGGCGGCGCGGGCCGCGCGAAGGAAGGTGCTCGCTTTGGTTCAATCGTTGAAGATGCCGCTGCATGGCGCCTTTTTTCAGCCGGGGGCTGCCGGGCGCGGCGTGTGTCCACCACTCCCCCATCGCCTCCAGCCGGGCGTTCCATTCGGGATGGTCTCCGAGCAAACGGTCCAGCGTCGCCAATTCTTCGGCGTTGGCTTCTCCCGAAAGCTTAAGACTCATCAATAACCAAAACTGATCTTCCCTCATGGCAAGTGTGGATATACCCACATAGACACGGGTTCTCAGTCGTATGTACCAAAGGCCGACAAAATATCTTTTAGAAGGGGAGCCTCGCCGATCTTCTGGACGGCGATGGCCATTTGATTTCGGACGGTATAGGGAGAGATATCCAGAATGGCAGCTACTTCCTTGTAACGAAGACCCTCTTCGCGCACCAGTTGAAAGATGATCCGGCATTGCGGCGGCAACTGCTGGACGATGCGGCGCATCTGGTTGGCCAGATCGGCGGAGATACAGAGATCGGCGGGACTGCTTCCCTCGACAAAGGCGCCGTTGTCGAGGTTATCGAGTCCGATGACCCTGCCGTCTGCATTCCGGGAGAGATAATTAAGGGAGAAATTCCGGGCGATGGTATAGAGATAGACCCGCAGGTTGGCGATCTCCGCCAGCCGGGCCCGCATCTGCCATACTTTTATAAAGACATCGGAGACGATCTCTTCGGCCACCTCGGGTGACCGCACCATGGAGTAGGAAAAACGGTAGATCCTTTCGGAGAGGAGTTCATACAACCGCCTATACGCCTTCATATCCTCGTATAAGGCGATTCGCAGTTGTATTTCCGATATAGCAGCAAGTTGGTCCAAAAGATCGAGCTTCCTCAGTGGTGTTAAAGGAAAGTTAACAACCTTTTATGAAATATCGCTACATCGGTCGCAGATATTTTTTCCACTATGTGTTCATACCTACTTTTAGACCTGTAAAATTGACACCTAATCCGGGACCGCGGGGAATGGTGACGTTGCCGTTGTCGAATGAAAGGCCTGTCGCTACGTCTTGCGTCAGCAGAAGCGGCCCATCCATATCCACATAATCTATTGCCGGCAGCAGGTGGGCGATGGCCGCGCTGCCCACCGTACTCTCGTTCATACTCCCCACCATCACCTTCATCCCCAGGCTCCGGGCGGTTTCGATCATCCGGCGCGCCGGTGTCAGTCCGCTGCACTTGGTCAGCTTTATATTGATGCCATGGAAGTATCCGTGACAGCGTTGGACATCATCTTCTGATACGCAGGACTCATCGGCGATGAGCGGCAGCGCCGATTGTTGGTACAACAGCTTCATCCCTTCCCAGTTATCCTTCGCCAGCGGCTGCTCTACAAACTCCACGCCCATCGCGGCCAGCTGCGGGATCTTTTCCAACGCTTCTTCCACCGTCCAGCCGGCGTTGGCATCGACGCGAAACCGTGCGTCGGTATGCTGACGCAGGGCTGCCATGATCGCCAGGTCATCCGGGACCCCCAGCTTTACCTTATATATAGGCCAGGGCCGTTCTTTCATCTTGGCTACCATCTTGTCGACCGTGTCGATCCCGATGGTGAAATCGGTCTGCGGGCCTTTTGTGGGATCGAGGCCCCATAATTCAAACAAGGGCTTGCCTACCTGCTGCCCGAAGAGATCCCAGGCGGCGATGTCCAGCGCACAGACCAAAAAGGGGTTCTGGGGCAGGAGATGATGCAGATAATGCCAGTACCGCTGCGGATCGGTCAGTGCAAACCGCTCGATCATGGATTTATGGGCCTCGAGATCGGCGATCATCTTCTCCACCGGCAGGTGATAATAAGTAATGGCCGGCGCCTCGCCGTATCCTTTCAGCCCCTTATGCTCCAGCTCCACCACCAGGGTCGGCTGATGGGTCTTGGTACCTTTGGAGATCGTAAAGGGGTGTCTGAAAGGAAGTTGATAAGAGTAATACGTGCAGATCATGGGGGGCAAATGTACGTCATAAACGCAAACGGGGAGGCCTTCGGAAATTACGTGCAAATGCGGGCTTATACGCGCTTTTTTGCAGAAATGAGAAAATTTTTCCAATCCTGGGAACGATTTGGACTTTGGCATGCTCGCAAGTCATTCTCGATCAAAATCTTGTGTTTTGGCACCGTTTTGCATGAGTAGGGATACAAACGAATCGTACCCACATGAAAAGTATCACCGCCACCACCCAACTCTTCCGCCTGGCTTTTGCCGCTGCTCTGTTGTTTGCCGGTCTTACCCCCGTCGCTGCTCAGACTGCCAGCGCCAAGAATGGTGTCACCCCTGCCCTGATGCTTAGCTTCGATGGTCAGGTCAATGACAACGCCGCCCTGCTGAACTGGGTTATGGAAAACGAGACCAACTGTAAATGGTTTGTGATCGAGCGTTCCGGTGATATGGGTGGTTATGATTCCATCAGCGTTGTTGACGGTCTCAACAACAACAATATGACCACTTACAACTTCGCCGATGGTCATATGCTCAGCGGCAACAATTACTATCGTCTTCGTCAGGTTGATCGCGATGGTATCACCCGGTATTCCAAGGTTGTTAATCTTTATAGTAGTGCGGTAGAGAACGCCACGCCCAAGATGGCCGTTTATCCCAACCCTGCCATTTCCACCCTCAACTACAGCGTAAACAGTGCAGCTCCCCAACAGGTCGTCGTACAGGTTTATAACTTAGCCGGTGTCGTTTGTTATACGACCCAGCAGCAGCTGTTTGCAGGTGTCAACCAGCAGACCATCGCCCTTAACGGTCTGAAGAATGGCAACTACTTTCTGAAGGTAACCAACCGTGAAGGTTCTACCCAGTTTGTACAGCCCTTCGTAAAAATGATGTAAGAGAGAATCAAGCCTGAAAAAATAAACCCCTTTCCCCGCGGCCGGTTTCACAATGGTGAGCCGGCCGTTCTAGTTTCCGGCCTTTCCGGTTGCCGGCCTTTCCTGTTGCGTCGGTGAAGGTATGGGCGTTCCCAAAAATGATAACCGTTCCCGGTGCGGGAAGTTTTTTTCGACCTCGGATTTTTAATCTTTTGACTATTAGTGCGTTGAAAATTAGCAAGGGCTTTGCCTATCTATTGGCATATCCGATTACTATGAAACATCTCTACTCTAAAGCCCTGATTCTTTCTTTCCTGCTGATCGTTATTTTGCAGGCTCCGGCGCAGAACTATTACCCCGGTGGGCTCGGCAAGACAAATCTCTTCCTTTGGTTGAATGCCGCTAACAGCGGCTCCGTTTCCCGGAATGGCGCCGGTAAGGTGTCCCAATGGTCGGACCTCAGCGGGAAGGGCAACGATGCAACGGCAGGCAGCTCGAGCCGTCCTGTTTATGGCGCTACGGCCAGCCCGAACAACAAGCCGGCCATCGGCTTCAACGGCGACAACTCACAATACCTCAGTCTCGGCACTTTGTCCAATACGCTCTCGTTTACCAACGGCGTCAGCGCTTTTGCCATGGCTTCCTTCGACGCGCCTGGATCCAGCTATGGCTGGCAGCGGATCTTCGACTTCGGCAATGGCGACGGCGACGACAATTTTATGATGGGCCGTTATGGCGCCACCGCCAATCTTTACTATGAAGGTTGGAAAAACAACAGCGGTGACCAGTCCTATACCACCACCGGAGCGATCACCAACGGTGCTGCCAATCTGTTCGAATCGATCCAACAGGGCGGCACGGCCGGCAACCTGACGAACGTCAACCACTATATCGCCGGTGCTTCCCAGACGGCTTCGGGCCAGGCGGGTTCCAGCAAGACGTATCTGCCCGCGGCGACAAGCCGGTCGAGCAACTATATCGGCCGCAGCAACTGGACCTCGGATGATTATTTTTCCGGTACGATGTCCGAGATCCTCCTTTACAATACGGCGATGAACAGCACGCAGCGGGTGATCCTGGAAAACTATCTTTCGACGTCCTGGAACAAATCGGTCAGCACCGATATCTATACTCCGGCTTCTGCTACGACCTATACGACGAACCTGGTGGCCATCGGCTATACCAGCAGCACGGATAATGCGCTGGCGACGGTCGCCGGCTCGACGGATGGATTGGGTTTTAGCAGCGGTACCACTACGACCGACTTCCTGCACAGTGCAGGGTACCTGGCCGCCGCACACAACGCACAGAACAACACCGTGATCAGCAACACCACCCTGCCCGGCCTCATGAGCGGCAGTGCGATCTCCCGCTGGAACCGCAGCTGGAGGATGCAACGGACCAGTGGCACCGCCGCCGGGAACGTCACCGTCGTCTTCAATTTCGCGGATTATAACAGCGCGTTATCCGCTCCGTCCGGCACGGCGGTCTATGCGCTGGTGTACAATGCGACGGACGGCAGCTTCGCCACCGGCACGAACCAGCTGATCACCACCACTGCAACGACGGTATCCGGCAGCACGGTCTCTTTCCGGACCGCGGCTTCCAGCCTCGCCACCGGTTACTATACTATTGCCTATAGCACTTCGCCCATCGTCCTGCCTGTAACGCTCACTTCATTTACGGCTACTCAACAGGAGCAAACGGCCGTTCTGGAATTCACCGCCATACAGCCCGCCGGCTTCAGCCATTTCGAGATCCAGCGGGCGGCCGACGGTGCTGATTTTGCCTCTATTGGAACTGTTGCCGGGAATGCCAACAGCGATGACTATACGTTTACCGACGGACATCCGCTTGCCGGGAAGAACTACTACCGGCTCGCCATGGTCGACGCAGACGGCACCACCACCTATTCCGCTATCCGGGTCCTTACCTTTGAAACGGCAGGCGGCGCTGCCCTCACGATGTCGGTATATCCCAACCCCGTGGCCGACCGGCTGCACCTTGTTTTCACGCACATCAGCGGAACCATCGGGATCCGGTTGCTGAATAGCCAGGGGATGGTCACGCAGGCCACTACTGCCAATGCGTCCACTACCGTCGACATCTCTGTCAGCGGACTTAGCCGGGGTGTTTATTTCGTGGAGATAAGGGGCGCCGACGGCATCCATATTACGAAGGAGATCTACAAACAATAAGATAGCGCCCGCTGGCTTCCACGGGGGGCACCGTCCGCTGGCTTCGGCCGCGGGGGTCACCGTCCGCTGGCTTCCACCTCCCTGCGCAGGTCGGCGTTGAACGCCTTCTCCGCCAGCAGTTCCTCCAGGGTCAGGTGCATGCGGTAACGCCAGTAATGATGTGGGTTGGCGGGCACGTTGATGCGTTCGTCATGCGGGTTTTCGCGACGGAACTGCTCGCTCATCCCCATCAGGTCCTGCAACTGGAAGATCGCCCATTGTGCGGGGGAATGGAGATGCTGCAGCACGATGGCCTTGTTGATCCAGGGCTCGCAGAAGACCGGCGCCTCGCCCCACTGGCGCAGTTCCTGGTTGAAGAAACGCTGGATCCCTTCGCGGTCCTCCTCCCACCAGCCGCGGATCGTACTCATATCATGGGTCGAAGGGGTCACCACCGAGAGATACGGAGCCTCTGCGGGCCGGGCAAAGGGCCGGCTGGTATTCTTCGGCATCCGCTGGACCTCCAGGCTGAGGATGCCCAATTGCCGCATAACGTCGGGAACGCTTCGCGGCACCATCCCCAGGTCTTCGCCAAAGACGAGCATATTGGTGGCCCGCTTCAGCGCGGGCAATTTGCGCATCGCTTCCCGCTGCCAGAAATCGTCCTGCCGGCTATAGAAATAATTGACGTAAAGGTCTTTTAGCTGTTGCTGAATATGCCATTCCAGGTAGCGGAAGGAGGAGGTCTGCTCCATCGAGATACGGAAATGGAACTGGTCTCCACCCGACCCCTCGACTTCCAGCAGGATCACATTGGTGACAAGATCGTAGAGCCCGTTGCGCAGGGTCTCGTCGCTCACCCCTGCCTCAATTTTCCGTTGGGTGGAAAAGACGCTTTTCAGCGTGTAAAACCCATTCCCCGTCGCATCGAGGTACTGCTCTTTCACCCTGTCGGCATCCTGTCCGAAGATCTCCCACAGCACGGCGTCGTTGATGAACGGCCGGGTATAGCGGTCGTGGTCGAACCCAATATTGCGCTGATCAAACTCCACCCGGTGTACCGGGATCGCGGGCTCAAAATGCCCCAGGATCCCTTCCACTACGTCCATGGGGATACTCCAGATCCGGAAGAACCCGAGGATATGGTCGATCCGAAACCCGTCGAAGTAGTTGCGCATATGGCTAAACCGCTGCCGCCACCAGGCATAGCCGTCCTGCATCATCTCATCCCAATTATAGGTCGGGAAACCCCAGTTCTGTCCTTTTACCGCGAAGTTGTCCGGGGGCGCTCCGGCCTGCATTTCCATGTGATAGAGCCGAGGGCTGACCCAGGCGTCGCAGCTATAGCGATAGATGCCGATCGGGATATCTCCCTTTACCACAATACCTTGTTCGTGAGCGTAATCCACGGCGTCTCTCAATTGAATATGGAGATGATATTGGATAAAATATTGAAGAGCAATGGAATCGTGATGCGGCTTGCCGGGTGCGGTATATTTGCGGATCGCTTCCGCGTCATATTCGTTGTGGAGGGTCCACTGTGTAAAGTCCGGAGTTCCATGCTTATCGCGCAGATAACAAAAGGCGGCGTAAGGCACCAGCCAGTCCCGGTTGCGTTCAAAGAATTCGAGGAAATCCGGATCTTTCTCAAATTCTTCTTTCTGTAACTCGTATAGCTCTTTGGCTGTTAATAGCTTAATATTAATTACTTGCTCGTAATCGAGTTGAGGAAGGGCATTTAGTTCTTTCTTCTTTTTATGCAGCGGCTTGATCAGGCCGGCATTCTTCTTCCCGGCGCATTTTTCCAGGTTGAGATAGATCGGATGGAGGGCGAAGGCGGAGATGGCGGCATAGGGATAGGAGTCCATCCAGTTGTGGTTGGCGGAGGTATCCTGTACGGGCAGCAGCTGGATCAGCTTTAATCCGCATTTGACGGCCCAGTCGACCAACCCTTGCAGATCGGTAAACTCGCCTATGCCCATCGACTCTTTGCTGCGCAGGCTGAAGACGGGGATCGAGACCCCGGCGCCATGCCAATCCGTATTGGGGAGGTGGATAAACCCGTCGTGGAGGATGCTCACCTTATCGGGCCGGGAATCGCCGGGGACATAGCGGTTGGGGCCTGCTTCCCAGCGGGTCAGTTTTTTCTCCTTTTTGTGATAGACGCCGTATTTATATTCCAGCGGGAAGGATTCGGGGGACAGGGGCAGGGCGATGGTCCACCAGTCGCCGGTGGGTGTCAGCAGCAGCGGCTCTTCCTCTTTCCAGTCGTTGAGCCCGGTCGCATTGCCGAGCAGGCAGACCCCCTCGTTCTCTTGCAGGAGGGGCGCCTTGACCCGGAAGATATAGGTTATCGCGCCTTTCGGCGCCGACTTGCGAACGGCTTTATGATGGGGCAGCAGGACGTCCAGAAAGGGCGAGGTGAAGAATACGTTCTCAAACTCGCCGGCGAAGTTCCAGGTATCGATCATCTGGATCTCGGCGGCCGTGATGGAGTGCGCGTCGATGGTTCGATCGTCGCCCCACTCTTCCGTCAGGGTGCCGTCGGTATTGCGGAGGAGATAATGATAGTGGATCGGTTCCGCGGGGGGTGCGGAGAGGGTGATGCTTCCGTGCCAGAAATCGCCGTTCACATAGTTGAGTGCAATGGCCCCGGCAGGAAGACTGTTTCCCAGTTGGGCGATATTGCCTACCAGCAGGATCGTTTGGCCGGGATGGGTATAAAATCGAAGATAGAAATCCAATTTCATGGCCTCGAAGGTATTGATTTTTTTGGCTTTGGTTCAATGACCGTTTTGACTTACTTTCGCATAAATTCTTGATCTCATGGCACAAAAGAAGAGTACCGCTCCCTACTGGCTTTTGTTTTTCGTTTCCACTGCCGCTTTTGCCTGGGCTATTGCCTCCCACTTCGAATATTTGACGCTGATCATTCCTTTCGTCGCCACTTCGTTTGTTAAGGCGATGGACATTATGTAGCCTGTCGAACACTTTGTCTACCGATAGCTTCTACAAGCAAAAGATCGCCGCCTGCGACGAAGAGATCCGGGCCATCCAAAACCGGCTGAACGGCATGGCTGTCGTCCGGCTTGCTTTGTTTACCGGGTTAGGTTTTACCATCTACGCCATTGTCCGGGAGTCTTCTCCCCTGCTGGTGATCCTCGCTATCGCGCTGCTCGCCGCCTTCATCCTCTGTGTCAATATTCACTATCGTTGGAAGGAGCAGCGGCTGCTTCTTCAGAAGCTGCGTTTCGTCAATGTGAACGAGCTGGACCGGTTGAGCGGTAAGGCCAATTCCTTTGCCGACGGAGCTGCCTTCCTGGACACAACAGGCTATCTCGACGACCTGGATGTCTTTGGGCCCCATTCCCTTTTTCACGTGCTCAACCGCACGTCGACTGTCAAAGGGCGGGAATTTTTGGCGCAGGCCCTTCGTCAACCCCTGCTCGACCCGGCGGCCATCCTGCAGGAGCAGGCGGCCATCCAAACCCTCGCCCCCCAGACCGATTCCCGGCAGCTGATCACCGCTCATGGGCTGCTCAATGAAGGCAAGGCCATCGATCTTGACAGCGGCGGCTTCCGGCGATGGCTCGAGACTCCGGCGATCTTCAACCGAAAACCGCTCCGGCTTGCGGCGATCGCGCTGCTGATGGGCCTTAACCTGACGGCTATTGCTATCTGGATGGTCAGCAACAACTATACCTTGCTGCTGTTGGGGGTGCTTATTTCCCGGCTCGTCCTTGTCCTTTACGGCAAGTACACCGGCCAGCAGCACGAACTCATCGATAACAAGAAACCGCTTCTCGATCAATATGCCGGCATCCTGGCCGTCTTCAATACCGTCGACGCCGGGGACTCGCTTGCCCTCCAAAAACTGCGTGACCGGACGGTTACCGCGCACAACGCCATCCGCCGGCTGTCCAGCCTCGCCAACTATTTCGATCACCGCAGCAATGGGCTGGTCAATCTCTTCCTGAACACCTTTCTTCTCTACGACCTGCATTGTGTCATCGCGCTGGAACGCTGGAAAGAAGCCTACCGCACCAATTTCATCGACTGGCTGGAGGCCGTCGGCGCCGTCGAACGGCTGAATTCCCAGGCCACCTTTGCCTTCAACTATCCGGACTACCACTATCCATCACCGGAAGGGACTGCTGAGACGCTATTTATCGAGGCGACCCGGCTCGCGCATCCGTTGATCCCCGCTGAACGGCGTATCGCCAATGACTGCACGCTCGGCCGGGGCGAACGGCTGATCCTCGTCACGGGGTCCAATATGTCGGGGAAGACCACCTTCCTGCGGACCATCGGCGTCAACCTCCTGTTGGCGCAATGCGGCATGCCGGTCTGCGCGGCCAGTTTCTCGTTTACACCGATGCACCTGCTCACCTCGCTGCGGATCGACGACTCCCTGCTGGACCAGACCTCGTACTTCATGGCCGAACTAAAGAAACTGCAGCGGATCGTCCACCGCCTGCAAACCGGCGCCCCCGCCCTCGTTCTTATCGACGAGATCCTCCGCGGCACCAACTCCGAAGACAAGACCTTCGGCTCCGAGCATTTTATCCGGCGGCTTATTCAATTTCGTTGTCTCTCGCTGTTCGCGACGCATGATCTTACGCTGGGTTCGCTGGAGCAAGCGGGACTTATCACAAACTATTGCTTCGAGAGCGTGATCGAGAATGATGAGTTGCATTTCAACTACCAGCTCCAGCGCGGCATCGCCCGTAATCGCAATGCTTCCTTCCTGATGAGGAAGATGGACATTATCTAGGCACAAAAAAGGCCCACCGATCGGTGGGCCTTTGCTACATAACCATATCCTTTAGTAACCGAGTCCGGTGATAATGCCGGGCTTCCGTCGAGCGTTGGACGCATAGCGTCCCCTACGGCGTATTGCCCAAAGATGCAGGTGCAACGAAGTTTTGTTCGTTCTGCGCATTGCGACATCTGTCGCCACGGTTTCTTTTACTTCGGTCATCCAATTTTTTAGGATAGCAGGTTCCATTTGCACAATAGAGTGCACTAATTCACTTTTCATAAATGTTCCATTTTTAGAGTTAATTCCGAACAATCAGTGGAGACAAGAACACTTGAGAATCGTTGAAAGAAGTGTCGGTCGACAAAGTACTTGTGAAGTGGCAAACTTGCTAGACGCGCGTTTGATTGTTCGATTCGGATGCAAAAGTACGACTTTTTTTGATAAAAGCAAGAAAAGGGCCCCGAAAATCGGGGCCCTTTTGAAAAATATCTAATAGTCAATGACTTACTTCACTTCTTCAAATTCGGCGTCCGTGACATTTTCCCCACCGGCATTCGCCTGTTGGCCGCCGTTAGGTCCGCCGCCGCTTGACTGGCCACCGGGCTGGCCGCCTGCTTGCTGGGTAGCCTTGTACATTTCTTCCGAAGCGGCCGTCCAGGCGTTGTTCATTTCCGCAACAGCGGCGTCGATGGCGGCAATGTCCTGTGACTTCTGCGCTTCCTTCAGTTTGCCGAGTGCTGCCTCGATGGGCGCCTTCTTGTCCGCGGGCAGTTTATCGCTAAACTCCTTCAGCTGTTTTTCCGTCTGGAAGATGAGGCTGTCGGCCTGGTTGACCTTGTCCACTTTTTCGCGGGCTGCCTTGTCGGAGGATTCGTTTGCCTTTGCTTCGGCTTTCATCTTCTCCACTTCTTCCTTGCTGAGGCCGCTGCCGGCTTCGATGCGGATCTTCTGTTCCTTGCCCGTGCCCTTATCCTTGGCCGTTACATGCAGGATGCCGTTGGCATCGATATCGAAGATGACTTCGATCTGCGGTACGCCGCGCGGGGCCGGAGGAATTCCGTCGAGGTTAAAGGTACCAAGGCTCTTGTTCTGATTGGCCATGGGACGCTCGCCCTGCATGACATGGATCTGTACGCCGGGTTGATTGTCGCTGGCTGTAGAGAACGTCTCCGACTTCTTGCTTGGGATCGTCGTATTGCTGTCGATGAGCCGGGTCATTACACCGCCCATGGTCTCGATGCCGAGGGACAGCGGCGTCACGTCCAACAGGAGCACATCCTTCACCTCACCGGTGAGAACGGCGCCCTGGATAGCGGCACCAACGGCCACGACCTCATCAGGATTCACACCCTTATTGGGCTTCTTTCCAAAGAACTTCTCGACGATCTCCTGCACTTTGGGGATACGCGTGGAACCACCTACGAGGATCACTTCGTCGATCTGCGCACCCGATACACCGGCGTCCTTCAACGCCTGTTCGCAGGGCTTCAGACATCTTTCGAAGAGCGTATCGGCCAGCTGCTCGAATTTCGCGCGGGTCAGCTTCTTCACCAGGTGCTTGGGCACTCCGTCGATGGCCGTGATATAGGGCAGGTTCACCTCTGTCTCGCTGGAAGAGGATAACTCGATCTTTGCTTTTTCGGCGGCTTCCTTCAGACGCTGGAGCGCCATCGGGTCCTTGCGGAGATCGACGTTCTCGTCTTTCCTGAATTCGTCGGCCAGCCAGTCCATGATCACTTTATCAAAATCGTCGCCACCCAGGTGGGTGTCGCCATTGGTGGATTTTACTTCGAATACGCCGTCACCCAGTTCCAGGATGGAGATATCGAAGGTACCACCGCCAAGGTCGAATACGGCGATCTTCTCATCCTTGCCGGCTTTGTCCAGCCCATAGGCCAGTGCAGCCGCCGTGGGCTCGTTGACGATCCGGCGAACGGTCAGCCCGGCAATTTCCCCGGCTTCCTTCGTCGCCTGACGCTGAGCGTCGTTAAAATAGGCAGGAACCGTGATCACGGCTTCCGTCACTTCCTGGCCGAGATAATCTTCGGCCGTCTTTTTCATCTTCTGTAGGATCATCGCGGAGATCTCCTGCGGCGTATACAACCGGCCGTCGATATCGATCCGGACGGTGTTGTTGTCACCCTTGACAACCTTATAGCTCCAATGGGTGATCTCGTTGGTCACTTCGTCATAACGCCGGCCCATGAACCGTTTTACGGACATGATGGTGTTGATCGGGTTGGTAATGGACTGGCGTTTGGCGGGATCGCCGACCTTTCTTTCCCCGTTTTTCAGGAAACCCACAATCGACGGGGTCGTACGACGGCCCTCATCATTGGCGATCACCACGGGCTCATTTCCTTCCATAACGGCCACACAACTATTGGTGGTGCCGAGGTCAATTCCTATGATTTTTCCCATATTGTTGATATGATTTTAAAGGTTTGTAAGTTTTAATCCTCATAGCATTGTCAATCATTATGCCACGGGGGGTGGAAATGACACAGTGACAGCCGGAGGCTGTCAGGCCGAAGGCCAAATATAAGCGCCGCAGACAGAATGTGTTGGGCGCCAAAGGCGGGTTCATCTAACCACCTCCAAGACCGGCTTCAAGGAATCCCCGCGGAATACATAATCGGCCACCTCGTCCAGCGACGGGGTCTGGGAATTGAAGGAAATGCCCGTGCCCGCCATTTTGACCATACAAATGTCGTTTTCGCTGTCACCGACTGCCACGGAATCCGCCAGGCTGATGCCGAACCGGTGAAGGATATATTGGAACATATTGGACTTGCAATGGTCATGGTCGCATTGGCTAAACCTGTCTTTCAGCAACTGAGAGGGGATCTTCACCTCCCCCGTGGCCACGCTTTTCTGGAATTCCAGTTCATTGCCCAGGGTAAAATCAAGCCCCAGCAGGTTTTTGACGTGGTTGGCGATGGCATGGTAGCTGTCGCTGATGATCCCGCAGACATACCCCTTGACCTGGAGCTCCCGGATCACGTGGACGGCGTCCCCGATGAGCGGGATGGATTCCACGACGTGGATCAGTTCGGCAAAGGTCCGGCCTTCGAGCAGCCGGGCGATCTTCTGCGTCTTTATATAATTGCTTTTGGGCTGGGAGAGGATATCGTTCAACTCGCGGGTAAAACCGAACCGTTCGGCCGCCGCCCGGATAAAACTTCCCTGCAGCAGGATATGATCCATGTCGAAGACGATCATCTTCTTCGGCTGGCGGACCATTTCTTTCAGTGCGAACTCCACCTGTTCGCGCATGAGGTGCGGGGGTTGCTCTTCTTCACGGTGGCTGCTGTCGAAGATGTTCACCCGTTTGAAGATGGCATTGGCTATCTGCTTGGCCATCCGTCCCAGCACATGCAGGGGCTGGCGGTCGTTCTCCACCTCGCCGATACAGACCTCGGCGATCCGCGCCCGCACCTGGTGCAGGTCGATGAGCAATCCGATATCGACCCCATAGTCGTTATCGAATTCCACTTTCTGAAAGATGGACTTCCTGCCGGCGATCATCCCGCTCAGGGGTTGCTTATACTTTAAAAGCTGGGGGAAGAATACTTCCAGTAAAGGCTTGCCAAGGATCTCGGCGATGCGTCCGCTCTGCCGTTCGGAATAGGATTTTACAAAATCCGCTTCGTTTGCGATCAGCGGGGCGGTCAGTTTGCCCACGAAATCCTCTTCAAAGCTGGGCGTGTCCGCCTCGAGAAAAACAAGGATCTCGTTCCTGGCCATCAGCATGCCCTCCCGCATCGAATCACCCTTACCCACATGCGTGCTGGTGATGACCCTGGCCCCTTCCTTCTTCGCTTCCGCGATCGTATTGTCTCCCGACATATCATCCACTACGATGATCTCATCCACCAGCTCATTCCGCTTGGCCTGTCTGATAACCTGGCCGATCGTCTTTTCTTCATTAAGAGCAGGAATGATTACTGTAACCATAGGCATTGTTTAAAACATTGAAGACATTGAAGACATTGAAGCAAGGGGCAAAATTACTAAATTTGTTTCCTGTAGCCCCGAAAATCATGCCATTAAAATTGATTAATGCCCATTGCCTCAGACGTATATAAAAAGATCGTTACGGCTAAGCTGTATATCGATGGCAATTTCACGGAACCGATCGACCTCGATCGCCTGTCCCGGGAGGCCTGTCTGTCCCGGTATCATTTTCACCGGCTGTTCACCCGGATCTATCAGCTGACCCCCCATCAGTACCTCACCCGCAAAAGGATCGAACAGGCCAGACAGTGTCTTGCCGCCAACGAGCTGACCGTAACAGAGATCTGCAACGAGGTAGGCTTTGAAAGCATCGGCTCCTTCAGTACTCTCTTCAAAAAAGAGATCGGTCATGCCCCGGCGCATTATCGCGTTCGGGCCCATGAACTCCGGCGGCAAACCCTTACCCAGCCCCGCTCTTTTATACCCCACTGCTTCATCGAAAACTGCGCCGCGGATTCAGCAACTATAAATAGCAAGAATCAAGAAGCCTCTGCCGATCCCCTGCCCTAGCTTTATCAAAACGAACCGCCGGTTCACCAAAATAACAAATTATGATCACTAAAGTTTCCCACTTCACGCTCTTTGTGCTCGACCAGGACAAAGCCTATGATTTTTATGTCAACAAATTGGGGTTTAAAGTCAACACCGATGCGAAAATGGAGAATGGTTTCCGCTGGCTGACCATCACCCCTCCCGACCAGCCCGCGCTGGAGATCGCCCTGCTGAACCCGCTTTCCGGGATGATGAAATACGATGAAGAAACGACAAACGCCTTCCGGGTGCTGCTTGAAAAGGGTGCGCTCGGCGCGGGGGTTCTTCATACTCCCGACTGCCGCGCCACGTATGAGGAACTAAAAACAAAGGGCGTTGAGTTCAAGGGCGAGCCCAAGGAACAATTTTATGGAACGGAGGTCATCCTCAGTGATGGACTGGGCAACTGGTTCAGTATGACCCAGCCGAAATAGCGATCCCCCGATGGCCCGCGGCGGCACACGGTGACGCCAGGGCTATTTCTCTTCTTCGATCTTAAACGTGAAATTCTTCTGGGTCACATAGCTGAAGCAGACGACGATGACCGTTGTCAATATTTTGGCGATGGTAGGAAAGATATGAAATTGCTCGACGAAGAGCTTGATGAAGATATAGTTCAACAACAGACAGATCACGACCAGCACGAAATAACGGAAAAGCTGTACTCTTCCATGGAGTGTGCTCCCGGGGAAGGCGATATTCCGGTTCAGAATAAAACCCGTGGGGAAGCTGATACAAAAAGCCATGACGATCGAAGCGATATAGGCGGAGATGGTAAGCGTTGCGATATGGACGGGCCGCTGGTGGAGAATGAAGTTATAACTGAACCAGTACATGAAAATATCGAGCAGCGTGCTGGTTCCCCCACAGGCCGCATAACGAAAGGTCTGTAATGGCATCAGCCGGCTGAACGGCGGATAAAAGAAATCAATAAGATCGACAATCCATTTTTTCAGTAGCTGTGCCATCACAAAATGTCCCGATAGGTACCTGGTTTAAGGCGCAAAGATACTTACAAAACGTCAAAAACGGGCAACATGTCTTACTTTTGCAGCCAATTAACGAGAAAATGGAACTTATCAGCCAGATCAGGACGGCGACCAGCGAAGCACTGCAACGGGAATATCAATTTGGACTACCCGCCGCCGAGATCCTCGTCAACGAAACCAAACCGGAGTTCGAAGGCGATTATACGGTGGTGTTGTTCTCTTTTGTGAAGCAACTGAAAAAAAAGCCCGAAGATCTGGGAAACGAACTCGGTCATGCGCTCGTCACCGCGAATCCGCAACTCTTTTCCGCTTATAATGTCATCAAGGGCTTTCTCAATCTCACCATCGCCGATGGGTACTGGCTCGACTTTCTGGGGGCCGCCTATGACAATCCCGATTTTGGCCGCAAAGCGCGCAATGGCCGGAAGGTGATGGTCGAGTATTCCTCGCCCAATACGAATAAGCCGCTGCACCTTGGCCATCTGAGAAACAACTTCCTCGGCTGGAGCATTGCGGAGATCTATAAAGCCAATGGCTTCGATATCGTGAAGACCTGTATCGCCAATGACCGCGGTATCCATATCAGTAAGAGCATGATCGCCTGGCAGCTTTTCGCGGCGGGCGCCACACCCGAAGGCACCGGCATCAAGGGCGACCATCTTGTCGGGGACTATTATGTGCTCTTCGGTCACGAGCACAAGAAGCAGATGGCAGAGCTCATCGCCGGCGGCATGGACCAGAAGACGGCGGAAAAGGAAGCGCCCATCATGAAGGCCGCGCAGCAGATGCTTGTCGACTGGGAGGCCGGGAAACCGGAGGTGATCGGGCTTTGGAAGAAGATGAACGCCTGGGTCTATGCCGGTTTTGATGAGACCTATCGCCGCATCGGCAGCGACTTCGATAAGATCTATTACGAAAGTAACACCTATCTCCTCGGCAAGGAGCTCGTCGACCAGGGCCTCAGCAAAGGCGTTTTTATCAAACAGGATGACGGCAGCGTACTGATCGATCTCACCGCGGACGGACTCGACCAGAAGATCGTTCAGCGGCGTGACGGCACGGCGGTATATATGACCCAGGACATCGGTCTGGCGGTGAAAAAACAGGAAGAATTCCACTGCGAGCAAAGCATCTATGTCGTCGGTGACGAGCAGAACTACCACTTCAAGGTGCTGAAACTGATCTGTCAGAAGCTGGGCCTCCCCGCCGCCGACGGCATCTTCCACCTCAGCTATGGGATGGTCGAACTGCCGACGGGCCGGATGAAGACCCGGGAGGGCACCGTCGTCGACGCCGATGATATCCTTGATGAGATGATCACCGAGGCCGAACGCAAGACAAAGGAGTTGGGAAAGACGGGCGATTTCAAGCTTGATGAGCTGGAAGATCTCTTCAACATCATCGGCATCGGCGGGTTGAAATTCTTTCTGCTTCGCGTGGATCCAAAAAAGAAGATGGTCTTCAATCCGGAAGAATCCATCGATCTGCATGGGTATACCGCCACCTTTATACAATATGCGTATGCGCGGATCAGGAGTATCCTGCGGAAGGAAGCGGTTGCGGGTGAGCCCGGCCGTGGTCCTCTCCTGCCCCTGGAAAAAACGCTTACCATCACCCTTGAGAAGTTTCCCGCGGTCCTGGAACAGGCCTGCACCGAAATGAGTCCGTCTGTCATCGCGGCACATGCCTATCAGTTGGCGCAAACCTATAACTCTTTTTATGCGGAGCACAGTATCGCCAACGCCGAAACACCGGAGAAGAAAGCCCTGCGGCTCCGGCTTTGCCAGTTGACGGCCAACGTCCTCCGCAATGCGATGAATGTGCTTGGCATCCGCGTTCCTGAGCGGATGTAAGTGGCGGCCCCTGCGGCCGGCTTACTTCAGCACGATGCCCCCCAGGGGCGGCAGGTGGACGGTCAATTCATAGATGCCATCGGTTTCGTCTACGAGGCGTACGGGAACGGCGGGATTGTTGGTGTCACCGGTTCCCCAATATTTACGGTCGTCGCTGTTGAAGATCTCTTGCCAGGCATCCTTGCCGCCTGCATAGACCTTCCAGTCGCGGCGCACCACCGGGGTCATATTCAAAATAACCAGCAGGTCTCCTTTTGCATCTTTGCCTTTCCGCCGGTAGACGATGACGCTCTCGTCCCGGTGCCGCAGATCGACCCATTCGAAGCCATACATATTGAATTGGTTCTCGTACATCGCGGGCTCGCCGCGTAACAGGCCGTTGAGGTCACGCACGCAATCCTGCAGCAGGCGGTGCCCATCGTATTGCAGGAGATGCCAGGGCAGTTCGGTCTTGTAGTTCCATTCCGTCGTCGCGCCGAACTCATTGCCCATAAACAGCAGCTTCCCGCCGGGGTGGGTCAGCATATAGGTATATAAAAGCCGCAGGTTGGCGAATTTCTGCCAGTCGTCGCCGGGCATCTTGTAGAGCATCGGCGACTTGCCATGCACTACTTCGTCATGACTCAGGGGCAGCACGAAGTTCTCGTCATAATAATACATGATGCTGAACGTGAACTTATCCTGGTGATGCCGGCGATGCAGCGGATCCAATTTGAAATAATCCAGGGTGTCGTGCATCCACCCCATCATCCATTTCATCCCAAACCCAAGCCCGCCGGCGAAGGTCGGCCGGCTCACGCCCGGCCAGTCCGTGGCTTCCTCGGCGATGGTCTGTACATCGGGGAAATCGCGGTAGACGGTGGCGTTCAGATCCTTTATAAAAGAGATGGCTTCCAGGTTGCCGTCGCCGCCATATTCATTGGGCTCCCAGGCGCCGGCCTTGCGCGAATAATTCAGCTTGAGCATGGAGCTCACCGCGTCGACCCGGATCCCATCCACATGAAATTTATCCAGCCAGAACCGGGCATTGCTGATGAGGAAGGATTTTACCTCTCCCCTGCTGTAATTAAAGATATAGCTGTTCCAGTCGGGGTGGAAGCCCTTGCGCATATCCGCGTATTCGTAGGTATTGGCGCCGTCGAAAAGATAAAGCCCATGATAGTCGTAGGGGAAATGCGAAGGCACCCAGTCCAGGATGACGCCGATGCCCTCGAGGTGAAAAGCATCCACGAGCGCCATGAAACCCTGGGGATCGCCAAACCGCGAGGTCGGGGCATAATAGCCTGTACCCTGGTAGCCCCAGCTTCCGTCAAAGGGGTGTTCCATGACCGGCATCAGTTCCACATGGGTAAAACCCATTTTTTTGACATAGGGTACGAGCAGTTGCCTAAGCTGATCATAGGTATTGTAGCGTTCTTCGTCGGCCGGATCGGGCCGCATCCAGGAGGCAAGATGCACCTCATAGATGCTCCAGGGGGCATCCAGGGCATTGTGTCCTTTGCGGGTTTGCATCCATTCTTCATCCCGCCAGGAAAAATCCAGCTCCCAGGTTATGGAAGCTGTCCGTGGCCGCATCTCCCAAAAATTA
This sequence comes from Puia sp., assembly GCF_036500295.1. Lineage (NCBI taxonomy): Bacteria > Pseudomonadati > Bacteroidota > Chitinophagia > Chitinophagales > Chitinophagaceae > Puia > Puia sp. Next base: position 41,162 of record NZ_DASYCH010000070.1, read on the forward strand.
CAATAGGGATCGCCTTTGTCGAGCGTACCGCCATTAAAACCCTTGATATGATATTTATAAGATTCGCCAATGGGAATGTCCGGGATGAAGCCTTCCCAGATACCCGACCGTTCCAGCCGGACGAACAACGGATTGACATCCGGCGTCCAGTTGTTGAAATTGCCGATAACAGAAACGGCCGTTGCATTGGGCGCCCAGACGGCGAAGTAGTAACCTGTCCTGTCCAGCACCGTCACGCGGTGACTGCCGAACAATTCATATAAACGATAATGCGTACCCTGTTGAAAATTGCGAACATCTTCATCAGAGAAAAGCGAGTAGTTCCAAACCGGCCTCGTCGAATCAACAAAATGCGTTTCCTCGTATCTCATCTTTGCGTCTTTAACGTAAATTTAAGGTATCGCCTTTGTATATCCCTCATTTAGAATCTAATTTCAGGCCACTAACCTGTAGATATCCTTATGCCCAGACTAACTGTTGTTCTGTCCCTCTTTCTGCTGTTCGCGGTAACCGGCATGGCGCAATCCTCCCATCTCACCGGCTCCATCGCCGACACCCTCGAAAAAAGGTCGCTCGGCAACGGTTCCGTCCTGCTGCTTCGGCCCGTCGACAGTATCCTCATCGGGCATACCCGCACCACCGCCAATGGCCATTTTCAGCTGACCGTTCCTCCCGGCCACTATATCATCCTGGTAACGTATCCTTCTTATGCCGACTATGTCGATACTCTCTTTATAAAGGATAGCGGCAATGTCACGCTGCCCCCGATCGGGATGGTGCTGAAGAGCAAATTGCTGGAGACCGTCGTCGTCAGCGGCAACAAAGGGGCGGTCAGGATCAAGGGCGATACCACCGAATTCAACGCCGACAGCTTCAGGACCCAGGCCGGCGCTTCCGTCGAAGACCTGCTGAAGAAACTGCCCGGCATCCAGGTAGATAAGAACGGAAAGATCACCGCGCAGGGTGAAGCCATAAAAAAAGTGCTGGTAGACGGGGAAGAATTCTTTGGCGATGATCCGACACTCGTGACCCAAAACCTGCGCGCCGATATGGTCGATAAGGTACAGGTCTATGACAAGAAGAGCGACCAGGCTACTTTCACGGGGATCGACGACGGCCAGCGCGAGAAAACGATCAACCTGAAACTGAAGAACGATAAGAAGATGGGCTATTTCGGCCGGCTGACCGCGGGCGCCGGCACCGACGGCTACTATGACGAGCAGCTGATGGCCAACTACTTCAAGAAAAAAGAAAAGATCGCAGCCTACGGCATCCTCTCCAACACCGGGAAAACCGGCCTCAACTGGAACGAACGGGACAGCTATGGTCAAAGTATCCTCGGAAGCGCGGACGTCGATCAGAGCACCGGTTTCATTTCGATCGAGTCCACCGGCATCGACGACGACCTCGACAACTGGTCCGGCCGGTTCGAAGGCCAGGGTTCGCCCAGCGTCAAGACCGGCGGGCTGCATTTCAACAACAAATGGGCCGATGACAACGTCTCCGTCAACGGCAACTACAAGTTCATGCAGCTGAACGTCGCAGGCACCAGCAATACCAACACCGAGACCATTCTCCCCGATACCCTCTTCTATAATAACCAGACCCAGAAATTCAAGAACCAGATCACCCGCCATACCCTTGACGGGACCTATGAGGTGAAATTCGACTCCTCCTCCTCACTGAAGGTGCAGGCCACGGGCGGTACGGATCATAAGACCACCTTCAACAACTACAGTTCCGAATATCTCGCCAGCGACAGCAGCCTGGTCAACCGGAACGACCGCACCACGACCACCGCCGGCGATAAACAGGTTCTCAACAGCTATATGATCTGGCGCAAAAAACTGGCGAAGGTGGGAAGGACGCTTTCCGTCACTGTACGGGAGAACTATACCGACGATAAGTCCACGGGCTTCCTCAATTCCGATACGAGGTTCTTCCATGACGGCCAGCAATACAACGATTCGCTCGTCGACCAGCAAAAGGACTATCACACCGTGACCACCCTGATCGATTCACGGGCGGTCTATACCGAGCCGCTGTCCAAGACCTCTTTTGTCGCGGGCAACTATGGCGTCGTGATAAACAACAGCCGTTCGAACCGTGATTCCTATAACAAAGGCAGCGGCACCAACAAATACAGCCTCCTCGATTCGCTGTACAGCAATGATTACCGGTACAATGTATTCACGCAACGGGGCGGTCTTGCCTATACCCTGATCAAAAAGAAGTTCCGCTTTTCCGCGGGTTCGGATATCGGCTTTTCCCAGTTCAATCAGCGGGACCTCGTCGCCGACACCAGCGGTCAACGGCATTTTATCAACTGGTATCCCACGGCCTCCGCCACTTATTCGTTCACCAATATGCGCCGCATCAGCCTCAGCTATAATGGCGGCACCAACCAGCCTTCGGTCACGCAGATCCAGCCCATCCTCACCAATGAGAACCCGCTCAATATCACCATCGGCAACCCGGCCTTGAAACCGAAATTCCAAAACCGGATCAGCGTGTTCTTCAATGATTACAAGGTCCTGACGGATCGCGGCATCTGGGCGAATCTGAGTTATACCTTTACACCGAATGATATCAGCAACAGTGTAACGGTCGATCCCGGCACCGGCAAGCAGGTGAATCAATTCGTCAATGTCAACGGCAACTACCGCGCATCGGCCTATCTCAGCTACTCCTTCAAATGGCCAAAACCCGATCTGCATTTCGAGTTCTGGTCCAGCGCCAACCGCAACAGCAATGTCAGCTTTGTCAACGGCCTGTCGAACAGGGCCCTCAGCGGAAGTTACTCGGCAGGAACGGGGATCAATAAATCGAAAGACAAGAAATACGATATCGGAGTTCGCTTCTACGGAACCTATACGGAGAGCCGGAGCTCCATCAACAACGGAATATCCACCAACTACTGGACCTATGAGATCCAGCCCGAAGGCAATTTGTTCCTGCCGTTGAAATTCCAGATCCATGCCGATGCCGATATAAGTCTCCGCCAGAAGACCCCGGTATTTTCGACCAATAACAATGTCGCCCTGGTCAACGCGTGGATCGGCAAGAAATTCCTGAAGAACGACGCTTTGCTCATCAAGGTCTCCGTCAACGACCTGCTGAATCAGAACATTGGCTTTAACCGTACCGTGAACAGCAATTTCATCAGCCAGAATACCTATAACACGATCAAACGGTATGGGATGTTATCGGTGGTTTGGAACTTTACAAAGGCCGGTACGCCGATGCCGCAACAAAGATTTTAAAAGAAATTGAATATGGTACGCAAACCAGCATCTTTCGTCCTTGTTCTCCTGCTGCTCGCCGTGGCTGCCGGCCCGGTCCGGGCGCAGAGCAACCCGATCTTCCTGGCGCATGGCCGCATCGAATTTATGCGCAGCGTCAACGTCTATGCCCAGCTTACCAGCGTACAGGACGGCGACGACCAATGGACCGATCTGATCAAGAAGATGTCGAATCACTTCCGCACGTCCTACTTCGATCTGTATTTCACGGGCAACAGGAGCCTTTACAAACCGGGCCGCGAAAGCGATGATAAGCAAACGGCCTTCTTCTGGCAGCCGCCTGCGCAGGATAATGTCGTCTGGTCCGATCTGGTGAACGGCAAGGGCGTCAGCCGCAAGAATGTCTTCGAACAGGCCTTTCTCGTGCAGGACAGCCTTCGCCGGATAAAATGGAAGATCACCGACGAGACCCGGAATATCGTAGGCTTCAACTGCCGCCGCGCCAACGCGATAATCATGGACTCCATCTATGTGGTGGCGTTTTATACGGATGAGATCCTGGCGGAGGGCGGTCCGGAGTCTTTCACCGGGCTGCCGGGGATGATCCTGGGGGTCTCGCTCCCCCATGAGCATGTCTCCTGGTTTGCGACCAAGGTGGAAGCCGTCGCCGTCACCGAGGCGCAGGTCGAGGCCCCGCTAAAAGGTAAAAAGGTGAATACGGCAGGGTTGCTGCAAAGCATCCAGGGAAGTCTGAAAGACTGGGGAAAAACGGGCCGGCAATATATGGAAGCCATCGTGCTTTGAGTGGAACGGCATGCGCTGCGCGTTGCGGGTCATGCTGCGCGTTGCGGGTCAGTTCTGCAGTTCCAGCACCCACATCGACCGGCCGGGCAGTTGCGCGGGTTGATCGAGTGGATGCCGATCACCGGTCAGTACGTTGACGCCCTGCGTGAATCCCTTTGTCCGCTCGGCAAAACGCCCGAAGTCCATCGTCACCGGTGCATTGCCGGTGTTCATCGCGCAAAGGACGGTCTGTTTCGCGTCATAGCGGAAATAGACATACAGCGAGCCTTGCGGGATATATTGCATCATCTTCCCGGTGCGGAGCGCCGTGGAATGAAGCCGGTACTGGCCGAGCTTCTTTACAAGATACTGAACGGCTTTTTCATTTTCCGTCAGACCCTCGCCGGTGAACGCGCTTCGCTTGTCGCCCGGCCAGCCGCCGGGAAAGTCGAGCCGCACGAGACCGTCGGGGTTGCTGATCCCCGCCATGAGGACCTCGGTGCCATAATACAACTGCGGAATACCCCGTTCGGTCAGCAACCACTCCAGTCCGATCTTCTGCGCCGCGACATCCTCATCCATCTGGGAAAACCACCGGCTCATATCGTGATTGTCGAGGAAGATCACGTTGGCGGCGGGGTTTTGATAAAGGAAATCATCGGCCAGGGTCTGGTAGAGCTGGTTGACGCCGCCGCCCGAAGCCGAGGTATCTTTGGCGGCCTGGGCGATCCCGTTGAACAAACACTGGAAGTCGAGTACGCCGGGGAGATTGCTTTTAAAGGGTGTGTTGATGGTGTTCCGTGCGAAATAGGCCTGCTTTGCCACCCCGGAGATCCAGCACTCGCCAAACATCGTCAGTTTGGGATACTCTTCAAGTAAGGCGTTGTTACAGCGGTTCATAAATGTGAGGCTATTATACATGTAGGTGTCGATGCGCCAGCCGTCTACCCCAAAGGATTCGACGCACCAGATGGCATGCTGGATCAGAAACTGGGACAGAGAGGCGTTGTCCTGGTTTAGATCCGGCATCTGCCGGGTGAACCAGCCGTCGGCTGAGAGCTTGCGGTCGGCTTCGCCGGCATGCGGGTCCATGACGGGCTCGCCGCGGTAATTCGTCTGGGTGTATTGCGGCCACTGATGCAGCCAGTCTTTGTCGGGCGGGTCGAGCACCAGCCAGTGATAACTTCCGACATGGTTGTATACCGCGTCCTGGATCAGCTTCATCCCGCGCTTGTGCAGGGCTGCCGATAATTTGGCATACATCGCCGCGCCGCCGAGGCGGGGCTCGATGGTATAATGATCGGTAAACGCATATCCATGTTCGGTCCGGTCGGGCATGTCGTTCTCGATGACGGGGGTCATCCACAGCGCCGTCACCCCGAGTTGCTTGAGATAGTCGAGATGGTCGATTATCCCCTGGAAATCGCCGCCGTGCCGCAGGTACATGTCGCTGCGGTTGAGCGACTGATCCCGCATGCCGGGGATGCGATCGTTGCCAGGGTCGCCGTTGCTCCACCGGTCGGGCATGAGGAAATAGATGAGGTCGGCGGAGTTGATGCCTTGCGCGTAGGCGGTGCCGTTACCTTTTTGGCGTTGCTTCAGCGGGAAGGCGACGGTCTTCGGGGTCCCTTTTAAACCGCCACTTCCTTTTCCGGTGAGGGCGATCTTTACCGTTCCGGGTTTTGTCTCCGGCGCGATGTGCAGGTGGAGGAAAAGATAGTTGGGACTGGTTGCCCGGTGCCAGTCGGCCAGGGTCACGCCGGGGTAGTTCAGTTTTACGCCGGTGGCTTTCCCGATGCCGTCGCCGCGGATGATCACCTGGATGGTGGATTGTTTCATGCCGATCCACCAGTTGGAAGGATAGATTTGCGCCGGACCCGTGGTCCGTCCTGCGACTTGCGCCGACGCCGCCATCAGCAGCAGGCAGCCGGTTATAAATGAAATGAATTTTTTCATAAAGAAGAATTTATGAAGTCGTGCGTTCTGCCGCGTAGAACCCTGCCTTCTCCTGTTGCATGCGGATCGCGCCGCCGTCATAGACGAAGAGGACCGAGATGGCCGCGGCGATCAGGCAGAAACCGGCCATCACGATGGAATAGATGGACTGGCCGCCATACAGATGTTTGAGAATCCAGCCGCCAAAAACGCCATTGACGATCTGCGGCAGGGTGATAAAGAAGTTGAAGATGCCCATATAGATGCCCATCTTTCCCGCGGGGATGCAGCCACTGAGGATGACATACGGCATGGACAGGATACTCGCCCAGGCGATGCCGACGCCGATCATGGCGTAGTACAGTCCCCATTCGCTGTGAACGAAGAAGATCGAGATCAGCCCGATCCCGCCGGCAAAAAGGGAGATGGCATGGGTCGTTTTCCGCCCCAGCCTTCGGGCCATCCACGTGAGACAAAGCGCATACACCGCCCCTATTGCATTGTAGATGCCAAAGGCATTGCCGACGATATTGCCCGCATTGTTGCCTGCTTTGGTATGCACATAGTCGCCCGTAAGGCCAAAGGCATGGCTTGCGATGGCGGGGCTGGTGAAGACCCACATGCTGAACATGGCGAACCAGCTGAAGAACTGCACCAGTCCCAGCTGTTTCATCGTCCTGGGCATTTTCAGGAAATCTTTTGCTATCTCGCCCAGACCTGCCTTCTGCTGCTTTTCATCGACATGTCCATGATACCGTTCATATTCCTCCGGCGGGTATTCCTTCGAGCGGAGGACGGTGACCAGGATGGCGATGATAAAGATCGTGGAGCCGATGTAGAAGGAGTATTTGATATTGTCCGCGACCCCATTGGGACCGGAGGTCTGGCTGACCCCCAGCCAGGCGAGGATACTGGGCATATAGGACCCGGCTACCGCGCCGATGCCGATGAGACAGGCCTGGATCGCAAAGCCCTTGGCCCGTTGGCTTTCCGGCAGGTTATCGGCCACCAGCGCCCGAAAGGGTTCCATCGCCACATTGAACGAAGCATCCATGATCATGACATAGGCGGCGCCGATCCAAAGCGCGGGAAAAACCCCTGCCATCGCTCCGGAGTTGGGCAGCAGGATCAGTGCCAGGGCGGATAGCAAGGCGCCTGTCAGGAAGTAGGGCTTACGCCGGCCCAGCCGGTTCCAGGTGCGATCGCTGTAGTGCCCGATCAGCGGCTGAACGATCATCCCCATGATGGGAGCCACCAGCCAGAAGGCCGGCAGCTGGTCCACATTCGCACCAAAAGACTGCAGGATGCGGCTGGTATTGGCGTTTTGTAAGGCAAAGCCACACTGGATCCCCATGAAACCAAAGCTCATGGTAATGATCTGCCCGGTCGTCAGCAGGGGTTTAGCGGCCATATAGCAAGCAGTTAGTTGTCAAATCACGAAGCCGTTGGGCAGGACCGCACCCTTCTTGATCACGACCACTCCCTCTTTAACGGTATACAGGGAATGATCCGCATTCTCGAGGTGGTGTCCCCCATTGATCCGGACGTCATCGCCGATGCGACAGTTCTTGTCGACGATGGCATTGCGGATATAGCAGCGGTGGCCGATGCCCACCGTCGGCAGCCCATGCTGACGCGCCAGCTCGATCTCTTCGATCGTTTCATAATAGTCGACCCCCATCAGGTAGCTGCTGACGATGGTCGTGCCTGTGCCGATGCGGGTCCGGATGCCGATCACGCTGTTCTCGATGCGTGAGGCGTTGATGATACATCCTTCGGCGATGATGGTCTTTTCCAGGGTGGTGCCGCTGATCTTGGCCGGCGGCAGCATCCGTGCACGGGTGTAAATGGCTTTTTCGTTGTCAAAAAGGTTGAAGTCGGGGATGTCTTTTGTGAGTCCCAGGTTGGCTTCGAAGAAGGAGGGGATATTTCCGATATCGGTCCAGTACCCTTCATACTGGTAGCTGACCACCTTGTATTTTTCCAGGGACTGGGGAATTATTTCCTTACCGAAGTCGGTGGATTCCACAAATTCGTTCTGCAGGAGATCCTGCAGCAGCTGCCGGTTGAAGATATAGATACCCATCGAGGCCAGGTAGTGCCGGCCCTGGGCGTGCATGGCGGGACCGGTATCGCTGACCCATGGCGGGAGCATGTCTTTCTTGGGCTTTTCGGTGAAGGAGGTGATAAACCCGTGGTCATCCATCTTCATGATCCCGAAATCCGAGGCCTCGCGGTCGTTTACCGGGATGGTGGCGATGGAGATGTCAGCTCCTTTTTCCTTATGGTGGTTCAGCATCTCCATGAAATCCATCTGGTACAGCTGGTCGCCGGAAAGGATCAGCACATATTCGCTGTCGAACGGGCCGATATGCCGCAGACACTGGCGAACGGCGTCTGCCGTCCCCTGGTACCAGGTGGGGTTATCCGGGGTCTGCTCGGCAGCCAGGATATCTACGAAGGCGGAGCTGAAGGCGCTGAAATGATAGGTGTTCTTGATATGCCGGTTCAGGGAGGCCGAATTGAACTGCGTGAGTACGAACATCCGGGAGATGCCGCAGTTCAGACAGTTGGAAATGGGAATATCCACCAACCGGTATTTCCCCGCGATAGGTACGGCTGGCTTGCTACGGCTGGCGGTAAGGGGATACAACCTTGTTCCGGCCCCGCCTCCCAATATGACGGATAGAATTTCTTTAGACATATACAAGCGTTTAATTAAATGAACAATCTGGTTTATAAATCTAATCTAATAGTATGCCTTTCTTGTAGCCCGCCTTATTTCCTGCTCTTCGCCCGGTCGTAAAGGTCCTGATAGGCCCGTACGCTGGTTTCCCAACTGAAGTCAAGCTGCATCATACGCTGCCGGATATCCCCCAGCATCTCCTGATGCTGAAAAAGCTCCACCGAGCGCCAGATGCCGTGGGTCATGTCCCCCACCGTAGCGTGATTGAACCGGATGCCATAGCCGTTCTTGTCCCCATAGTCGATAACCGTATCATGCAGGCCACCCGTATTTCGGACGACCGGCACCGTACCATAACGGAGGGCGTATAGCTGGTTGAGCCCGCAGGGCTCCACCCGCGAGGGCATCAGAATAAAATCCGCGCCCGCATACAGCAGATGGCTAAGCCCTTCGTCATAGCCGATATAAGTATTATAGTCGCCTCTCGACAGTCCCCTTATCGCCTGCAGCTTCCCTTCTATCTCCGGGAGGCCGCTGCCCAGCACAAAGAAATTCATCTTCCGGCCGATATAATAAAAGGAGTCTTCGATCACCTGGGGCAGCAGGTCCGCTCCCTTGTCCCCGACCAGCCGGCCGATAAAAGTGATCAGCGGCTTTTTGATGTCCAGGTTGTACTGTTCGCAAAGCCGGGCCTTGTTCTTTAGCTTCCCTTCCTCCGCTGTCGCTCCATCATAATGATCTTCGAAGTACCGGTCCGTCGCCGGGTCCCACACGACGGTGTCGATCCCGTTGAGGATGCCGCTGCACTTCCCCTTCTCATATTCCAGCAGCGCCTCCAGACCCGCGGCGTGGCTGCGCATTTCTTCGAGATAGGTCGGACTTACGGTCGTCACCTTCCAGGCGCAACGGATGCCGCAGGCCAGCGGGTTCAATGCGCCGTTCCATTCCAGCAAGCCCCGCTTCCACACATCCCAGGCGGGGAGATACACCGTCTTGTCCATTCCCGTCTGACCCTGGTACTGCGCATTGTGGATCGTCAGGATCGTGGTGATCGAATTCAGATGCTGGTAGGCATAGCAATGTTTTAGCATGAATGGGATCAGGGCCGTATGGTGATCGTGGACATGGACGACATCCGGCTGATGGCGCCAGGCCGCCAGCCAGTCGACCACTGCGATCTGGAACGCCGTGAACCGCTCCACATCATCGCCATAACCATAGATCTTTTCTCTGTCCAGCAACCCATAAATATCCACGAGGTAGAGATCGAAGCCGAGCTTGTTGGACTTTTCCTTGATGACCGTATAATTGAACCAGTAGTTGTGCAGGTGTGTGTATCCCTTGTGTACCACTTCAAATTCGTTGGCCGCAAGGAATTTGGTCCGGTACATCGGCATCACCACCTTTGCCACATGACCTAACTCCCGTTGAACCTTTGGCAATGCCCCTACTACGTCGCCCAATCCGCCTGCTTTGGCTACGGGATAACACTCTGCTGATACATGAAGTATTTCCATTCCTGTTCAATTTAGTAAGGATTTCGGTTAAACCGCGTGCCGTTGATGAAAAAATTTTTCGCTACGGAAAAAGGTGGTATTTTGGTCCACTATTCTGATTAACAGCATTAACCACCTTTGTCTGCTTATGCAACAAAAAACCAAATGGTCACAGTTCGGAACGCTTGTCACGGTCTTCTTTTTCTGGGGATTCGTAGCGGCCAGTAACGATATCCTCATTCCGGTCTTCAAGACAAAATTACACCTCGAGCAATGGCAGGCGCAGATGATCTCTGTGGCCTTTTATATTGCCTATACCGTCGGGTCGATCATTTATTATCTTATCTCAAAAGCCAGCGGCGGGGATATCCTTAACCGTATCGGCTACAAGAACGGGATAGCCCTGGGGCTCATCATCTCCGCGCTGGGTGCCTTACTATTCTACCCCGCAGCGATGTCGGCTTCCTTCGGCTTCCTTATCAGCGGCCTGTTCGTCATCGGCCTGGGTTATTCCCTTCAACAGACCGCGGCCAACCCGCTCGCCATTAACATGGGTGATCCCGCAAGCGGCGCACAACGCCTGAGCCTGGCCGGCGGGATCAATAATTTCGGCACCACCATCGGGCCCCTCATCGTCAGCCTTGCCATCTTCGGTTCGGCTACCGCGGGCTCCTCCGGTGCGGTAAAAGAAGCCAGCATCAGCAGCGTAAAAGGTCCCTACCTGATCCTCGGCGCCGTGTTTGTGCTGATCGCTCTCATCTTCAAATTCTCTTCCCTGCCCAATAAGATCGATATGGACCAGGCGTCTTCGACGTCCGATGCCACGGACGATGCCGGCGCTAAAAAGCTGGTCGATCGCGGCAGCCCGCTCAAATATCCGCAGCTGGTGCTGGGGATGTTGGGTATTTTTATCTATGTAGGGGTTGAAGTGTCGACGGCCAGCAACCTGCCGCTCTTCATGGAACAGAAACTGCAAATCCCTACCGATCAGATCGCGCCTTTTGTGGCCCTCTATTGGGCCAGCCTGATGATCGGTCGCTGGACGGCCTCCGTCGGCGCCTTCGGGGTCAAGAAAACCGCCGCACAGATACTCAGCTTCGTCATGCCCTATCTGGCCTTCGGGGTCTTCCTGCTCGTCACCAACATTGCCGGTCACGATACACACCCGTTCTATATCTACGCGGTCCTCATAATCGGCATGATCGTCGGCAACCTGCTCAGCAAGGGCAACCCTGCCCGCCAGCTGCTCATCTTCTCGTTGATGGCGATAACGGCCCTGCTGATCGGCATCTTTGCCAGTGGCATGGTCAGCGTTTTCGCATTTATCAGCGTCGGCCTCTTCTGCTCCACGCTCTGGCCCTGCATCTTCACCCTCGCCATTGCGGGTCTCGGCAAGCATACCAACGAAGGTTCGAACTTCCTGATCATGATGATCATGGGTGGCGGTCTGGTAAGCCTCTTACAGGGCTATCTGGCCGATACGGCTATCGGCATTCAGCACTCCTATTTCGTCGGTGTAGCCTGCTTTGTCTATCTGGCGTACTACGCGGTTCGCGCCAAACGCGATCTGATCGCCCAGGGGATCGACTTCGATGCACTGCGTGCTGCGGGAGGGCATTGACCGACCGGAGAGGGAGGTCGGCCAGAAGGCCAGATATTAGCGCTTCGCAAACAGATGGACCTTTGGTCCATCTGAAAGACTTTTATCTGCTATATTTGCAACCCTATACATAAACAATCGATCCATGGCAAAAGCCGCCTCTTCCACTCCTTATGATCCGCTCGCGATTGGCATCGACATCGGTGGCACGGGTACAAAATTCGGCATCGTAGACCGCAACGGCAACGTCCTTTTCTCCAGCGAGATCTCCACGCGGGGACATGCCGACGTGGAGAGTTTTATCGATGAATTGTACAATCACGTCTTCCCGCTTATCGAAAAGGCGGGCGGCACGGGCCGGATCAGGGGGATCGGTGTAGGCGCGCCAAACGGCAACTACTATAGCGGCACGGTGGAATATGCGCCCAACCTGCCCTGGCGGGGGATCATCCCCCTGGCCAAGCTCGTCCAGAACAAATTCCAGCTTCCGGCGACCCTCACCAACGACGCCAATGCCGCAGCTATCGGCGAAATGATGTATGGCGCCGCCAATGGCATGAAGGATTTTATCATGATCACCCTCGGAACCGGTGTCGGCAGCGGCATCGTCGCCAACGGAAAACTCATCTACGGACACGACGGCTTCGCCGGCGAACTGGGTCACACCACCGTCATCCCCGGCGGCCGCTATCATGAAGGTACCGGGAAGAAAGGCTCGCTCGAATCCTATGCCTCCGCCACCGGCGTAAAGCTCACCGCCATCGAAATGCTCGAGAAAAGCGATGAGTTCAGCCTGCTCCGCAACACCCCGAAGGAACGTCTCGACTCCCGCGTCGTCTATGACGCCGCTATTCAGGGCGACAAACTGGCAAAGGAGATCTTCGATTTCACCGGGTCGATCCTCGGTATGGCGCTGGCCAATTTCGTGATGTTCTCGAGCCCCGAAGCTATCATTCTCTTTGGCGGCCTGACAAAGGCCGGCGACCTCATCCTCAAGCCCACCCGCGAACATATGGAGGAGAACCTGATCCAGGTCTTCCAGAACAAGGTGAAAATTCTCGTCAGCCACCTGAGGGAATCCGACGCCGCGATCCTTGGCGCCAGCGCACTGGTGTGGGATATGAAAGGATAACGGGGTCGCGCCATTGGCCCGTTTGACCGCGCTATTTTGCCCGCTTTATCAGGAACACCGCCGGAACCGGCCGCTGACCTTCCCGGTCGGAGGGATGGATCGTTTCCTTGCCGTTGACCAGCAGACATGAACTTCCCCCGCCATCGAGGTTTAGCGCCTCATAGCAGCCAAGGTCAAGAAGAATTTGCGCCTCCCGTTGTAAGGTTGCGCCTGCCGCCACGCCGGGGGTTCGGCCCTGGATGACCAGGATGATCAGCCGGCCATCGCGTGTATAACCCATGGCAGTCCGCGGGTCATGCTCGCCACTCGGATTGCTTCCGGGGAAGAGTTGCTCTTCCCTGCCGGTGATCCGGATCTTCCCGTCATCGATCAGCACGGGCCCCCCACCTACGGCAGTCCGCATCTTCCACCACTTCCATTCAATATCCCGCAGATCATAGATCGAAGGAACGGTGTCCCGACCCTTGGCGATCACCGGCCCGTCCTCAAAAGCATAGGGCCAGCGTCGCGTGGTGTCCGTAAAAGTCCAGGCGACATCCGCCCGCCGCTTCCGGTCGATGCCGATGGCGGCGCGGGTCGGATAATAATAGAAAAGGGAGTCATTGCCGGTCCCCCGCAGCGAGGTGACATTATAGGCCATGAGTTTTCCCTCTTTCACGACGAGGCTTAAATTGGAATTATCCTCAAAGGAGAAGAAACCGCAATTGACGACGAGCAGCGGGGACTGCTCGATCTGATAGTATTGGGCCGGGGTAAAGCGTTTACCCTGCCCCGTTGTAGTGGAGAAAAGAACACGCTTATCCTTCAGCCGCGCGGAAACATAATATTCGACGGAGGGGAATCCGTCGAGGCTGTCGGTGCTGCGATAGACATGCATCGAGGGCGGAAGCGGCCCAAATGCGGTGTCCATCCTCTGCCAATGGACCTGCGCCAGGCAAAACCGGGCAGGCAAAAGACACAAGAGGCAAAGCGCAACCGGTTTGGGCATGGGGGGACAGGTTCGTTTTATGATGGCTGATGATTGGATGCCTCCTTTCCGCGGAGCCATTCGCCGCGGCCATAGCCGGGGATGACATGCCGTTCGGAATGGTAGGAGCTTCTTACCAGCGGACCGCTTTCCACATAATCGAAACCCAGGTTATAGCCGATCTCGCGCAGTTCGGCAAATTCGTCGGGATGCACAAAACGCAACACCGGCAGATGCTTTTTGGTGGGTTGCAGATACTGGCCCATCGTGATGACGTCGACACCGCTGTTACGCAGATCGGTGAGGGTCTGTACCACTTCGTCCTTTGTCTCGCCGAGCCCCAGCATAATGCCGCTCTTGGTCCGCATCCCGCCTTCTTTCAGCGTCTTCAGCGTTTCCATGCTCCGCCAGTACTTGGCCTGGATGCGCACCTGGCGCGTCAGTCTTTCTACGGTTTCGATATTGTGCGAGACCACTTCGGGCGCGGCTTCGATCACCCGGGCGATGTTTTCCTTCTCCGCTTTGAAATCGGGGATCAGCGTCTCGAGGGTGGTATTTGGATTCAGGGCTTTTACGGCCCGGATCGTGTTCTGCCAGATGATGCTGCCGCCGTCCTTTAACTCATCCCGGTCGACAGAGGTGATCACCGCGTGTTTCACCTTCATCAGGTGGATGGCTTCGGCTACCCGTTGCGGTTCATCCCAGTCCACGGGATCGGGCCGGCCCGTAGCCACGGCGCAAAAACCACAGCTGCGGGTACAGACATTCCCGAGGATCATAAAGGTGGCTGTGCCTTCCCCCCAGCACTCGCCCATGTTAGGGCAGTTGCCGCTTTCGCAAATGGTGTGAAGTTTATGGGTGTCTACAAGACCCCGAACGTGCTTGTAGTTTTCGCCGATGGGTAATTTTACGCGTAACCAATTGGGCTTCTGTATCTTAGTTCCGTCTGCCGGGAGGCAGGCCGTCGTGTTTTGAGTAGATTCCATCTAACAAAAGTACGTCATTTTCGACTCCCAAAGAGGATGGCGACATAGGCGTTGAAGAAGAACTGGTGCTGCTTTACCAGGTAGACGATCGGTATCTTGCTGAAGTAGTATTCCTCGGTCAGGCCGACCTCGACGGCCGAAACGGTCTGGTTCAGCCGGCCATAGTCGAACCGCATAGCCTGCCGGGCGTTGGCCGCCGGTTTGATGGAGAGGTTGCCCCAGCCGACCGTAAAACCCGAGGCGCCGGTGATGACATCGCCCTCGGTGGTATCGACGGCCATCTCGGCATAGGTCTTTCGGGTGGTGGCTCCCGTAATCTGGTTCTGAACATCGAGGAAATAGGGTTTTAGCATCCCGATGGTAACCCCGCCGGAATAGAGAAACGACACCCTGACCCCGTTGCGGTTGCCTTTTCCCCCGATCAGATGCTCCTGGCCGACCGCCATTTTGAACTCATAGAGGTTATTCAGCTTGTATGGCACCACGGAAGAGAAATTGATCCCATCCGAGGTAGCGGAGATATGATGCTCCTTGGGGTCTTTCTTTTCGTTGAGCTCGAATTGGAACAGCAGCGTGCGGGTAGGCGATTTGAACTTCCCTTTCTCGAAGTTGATGCCATAGCCGTCGGAGGAGAGCCGGATCCCGAAGATATTATGCTTATTGAAGATAAGATCTCCTTCCTCTTCCATTCGTAGCAGGTTGTTCATCCGGTCGCGCTTGGAGTTCTGCCTGTTGCGTTTCGACACCATGTTGACGCTGTCCGTGTTTTGGGCAAAAAGCTGCAACACAAGGGTCGAGACAAGAATGGTCAGGAAAAATTGCTTCACTGCTAACGATTTAGTTTAACTGGCGTAAATTTAGGCAAAATTTATTGTCCAATGACGTCAACAGTTATTTACGAAGGAGATTTACGAACGGTTGCCCAACACCTGCAATCCGGGACAGAAATAGAGACCGATGCACCCACCGATAATCAGGGGAAGGGCGAACGCTTCTCCCCTACCGACCTGGTAGCCACCGCCCTTGGCGCTTGCATGGCCACGACGATGGGTATCAAGGCCCGCGATCTGCAGGTCGACCTCCGCGGGATGAAGCTGTCCATCCAGAAGATCATGAAGCCCGATCCCCGGCGCATTGCCGGCGTCAATGTCATTTTTGATTTTCCCGCCACGCTGGTGGTCGATGAAAAGCAAAAGACCATTCTCGAGCGGACGGCGCATACCTGTCCGGTTATGTACAGCATCCATCCCGATCTGGAAGTGAAGATCGAATTCAACTGGAAAAGCGTGGTGCCGGCCTAGGCGCGGATCGCGTCATGCCGCAATTGCTGGCGGCAATCTCCCGCCGCAACCTCAGGCAGCAACCTCAGGCAGCAACCTCAGGCAGCGATATTCAACAGCGCCCGGCCGATCGCGCAGTCCAGGCATCGCCGGGCGTTGCAATATTCCTTTTTCAGCTCGAGCATTCCCTGTGATGCCGCCGCATCTCCGGCCACCACCCCGCTTGCGGCCCAGCTCCTGATCACGTGGTTTTGTTCGCCCGGCAGTTCCTCCAGCCAGGCCAGGGCTTTCTCTTTTTGTCCGTAGGCGAACAGCAGCGGAACAAAGGCGTTTATCACGATCCCCCGCCGCATCCCGATCCCCAGGCCCTTTGGCCCGGCCAGCGCCCCGACTGCCACCTCCGCCGATGTCGCCTCCCGGATGATCCCGAACCAGCCTTTCCCTTCCTTTTGCAGGGCCGCCAGCTGCACCAGCCGGGTTACCGGGGAATGTCCCGGCCGCATCCGCAGGAACGATACCGGCAGCCGGATGGGCTGCAATCCATATTTCGATCGCCAGAACTCATATTCCCGGTGCAACCCATGTCCTGCCTGCAGGAGACCGGCCTGCCCCAGCAGAAGGGCTTCCAGGGTCGACGCGTACAGCCGGTGCCGTTTTAACAGCCGCAGCGGCAGGCTCCGCGCCACCGCCTCGAAAACGGCGGCATTCACCGGCAACCCCATGCTTCGCGCCATCATCCACCAGGTCGTTTCTTCCCAGTCCTGGCGGTTCTGGTCCAGCCAGCTCCCCACGATAACGGCCCGTCGCTGCAGCCGGCGGAGTGTCAGCTTCCGGGTCCAGTCCCGCCAGGCATCGGCGGTCAGCGCCGGCAATTGCCGTTCGCAGGGCACGAAACCGGTCTGGCGCATCCAGTGTTCATAGCGGCCAAGCAGCGGCTTGGATACCCGGTCGTGCAATACCAGGATCGGGATATCGGCCGGTGGTCCGGGGGTATCGTTCTCCCAGACCACATGCAGGATCACCTCGCGGTAATGGGCATCACCGGTATGGCCATGACGCAGCCAGTCGGAGCTGCGGATATGCAGCTCCACGGGTCCGACAAAGGTCACCTCCCCGATGCGCAGCCGCGCCGCCCGGAAATCAGGTCCCTGATCGGTATTCGGTTGGCCCGGGAACACGATGTGCAACGGCCGGCCGTCTTCGGTTACCAGTCCCTGTTGGTTGAAATGGCGGTATCGCCAGATGTAATGTAATAACTCTTCCCGCATCCTCGTCCTCCTCTTCGGAGCCGCAATCAGCTAGCTCCACTCCCGGAACGCGCACGGCGTTCCGGACATCACCGGGAAATGGCGTGGCCGATTTTTAGCCTTCGGTCCGCCATTTCCGCAGGGCCTGTACAACCCGGCTCACCGGCAGGCCCATGACATTATAAAAATCTCCTTCTATTCCTTTTATCCCCACCACCCCGATCCATTCCTGGATCGCATAGGCGCCGGCCTTGTCATAGGGTTTGTATCTGTCGACATAGGATTCCAGCTCGGCGGTCGTCAGGGGATGGAACCAGACCGCGGTTATGTCGGCAAAGGCCTGTTCCTGGTCGTCCCGCAACAATACCACGCCTGTGATCACCTCATGGCGCTGGCCCGCGAGTCGCGAGAGGATGTTCACCGCATCGGCCCGGTCCCTGGGTTTGCCGATGATCTCGCTGCCGAGGACTACGACCGTGTCCGCCGCGATGACCACCCGGCCCGGGCCGATATCGGCTTTTACCGCCAATGCCTTGTTCCGCGCGATATGCACGGGAACATCGATGGTCGCCATGCCCGCCGGCCAGTTCTCCGGGGTATCTTTTACCCGAACTTCAAAATCCACCTCGGCCCATTCCAGCAGTTGTTTGCGCCGGGGCGAACCGGATGCCAAAACGATACGTTCCATACAGTATTGCGCATTTAGATCAGGAGCATCGAACAGATACCGGTCAGCATGACTCCTTTAATGACATTGCTCAGCAGATGATATTGCTGTTTTCCCTGGGCCTCGTACAGTTTGCGCAGCAGCCAGACGCAAGGCAGGTCGATCAGCAGAACGCTATAGAGGATCAGCTGCCACCATATTTTTTGCAAGACATAGAATTGAAAGATGACCAGCGCGCCGATCAGCACTACCAGCCAGGTGCCTGCAAACACTTTGGCAACATTGACGCCCCAGACGATGGGCATGGTCCGGCAGCCATACTTCGCATCTCCATCCATATCTTCGATATCTTTTACCACCTCCCGGACCAGGGAGATGATGAAGGCAAACGAACCATAGACGATCGCGAACTTGAAGATGCGCGACGTGACCTCGCGGTAGGTGGGATCGGTGGTGATCCTCGCCTCGCAGACGAACAACACCAGGATGACCCAGGCCGTCAGCAGCGAGATGATGATATTGCCGATCAGCAGCTTCCTTTTGAAGGTCGTGCTGTAAAACCAAAGCAGGCCGACACAGCCCAGGTTGGCCGCGGCGATGATCGGGTTACGCAGCCGCCAGCTTACATAAAAGCTCAGCAGGATACCCATGCCCGAAAGGATCCAGTGCCAGAGGATCGTCCACCGGCGTTTGATCACTTTCTCCACCACCATCCGCTTTGGCTTGTTGACCCGGTCGATATTCAGATCGAAATAATCGTTTATCGCATAACCTGCCGCGGCGATGAGCACGGAAGAGGCCGACAGCAGATAGAACAGCAGCGGCTCCAGTTTCGGCACCGGCATCGGCACCGCGACATACCGGATGGCAAAGCTGGGCAGCAGGATGAAATGATAGAACAACAGCTGGGTTAGGAAGATGAACACCAGGTTTGGCCAGCGGATCAGGCGAAAAAACGATCTAATCAATTGCGACATACCAAATCTATTTTGAGGCTACGGATTGATCCAGGTCCCATTGACCATTTAATTTCAATACCTTTTCGACGACATCGCGCACGCATCCCTGGCCTCCGCCAAACGATGAGATATACGCGGCGATATGCCGGATCTCCGGCGCCGCATCCGACGGCGCACAGGCGAGCCCCACGTGTTGCATCGCGGCGTAATCGGGGATATCGTCCCCCATATACAACATATCCTGTTCGTCGAGTCCGTGTTCCCGGGCATAGCGGTCAAGCAGTTGGACCTTGTCGTGAACGTTTAAAAAGATATCCTGGATACCCAGGTATTGCAGCCGCTGCCGCACGCCTTCCGAAGATCCGCCCGAGATCACGAGCACGCGGTAGCCCTTCCGGACGGCCAACTGCAGGGAATACCCGTCCCGGGTGCTCATCCGGCGCACCTGCTCCCCCGTCTCAAAAACCTGTACGCTGCCGTCGGTCATCACTCCATCTACGTCGAATACGAATGTCCTGATCGATTTGAATTTTTCCAATACGCTCATGAGTCTGTTGATTTACTGGGCGAGCAAAAATACCCTAATTTATCTAACCGTAGTACTCTCTTATCTGGTCGGAGAACTGCCGGTATAAGACACTCATATTATGATAATTGCTAAGAATATCCAGGTGGCGCTCCATTGTTTGCCGGTCGTCCCGGATGGCCGGTCCGGTCTGTACCTCCCGCGGTGGATATTGCTGCATCCGCTGGGCCGTCTCTGCGATGATCGGCAGGAGCAGGTGGAAATCGATCTGCTCCTGTTGGCAGAAATCGGCGGCGAGGGTATAGAGGTAGTTGGTGAAATTGTTGGCGAAGGTTGCCGCCACATGCAATTTTATCCGCAGGGCGTCATCGGCATGCTGCACCTGCCGGGCGATGGTCCGGGCAAAGGCGTCGATCGCCGTTTCGTCTTCCGGGTGGCGGGCATCGATCAACAGCGGAAACTCCGGGAAGGGCCGGATCTCTTTGCGCAGGCTTTGCAGGGGATACAGGACGCCATGGCGGGGGCTCACCTTCTCCAGGGCGGCAAGCGGCGCCGCTCCCGCGGTATGGACGACGAGCCGTCCCGGCAGCGACAACACTCCGGGTAAGTCCACCAGTGCGCGGTCGCTGATCGATACGATATAAATATCGGCCCCGGGGTCTACGGCTTCCCACCGGGTTGTATATCCGCAGCCCCATTCAGCCGCAAGCGCAGCCGCGGCGGCTTCCCGTCGCGCCACCACCTGCAGCAGCTCATGCCCCGCGACGGCGATCCTGCTACCCATCACGGTGGCTACATTTCCCGAACCGATGATAACTACTTTCATCTTTGTAATTTTACGGCGTCATGAAGATATCGCAAAAACTTGCACTTCGATATACACGCGCCAGGATAAACATTCTTTCCCTTGCCGCTCCCCGCAAAGCCGCGATCAAGGCTTTCCGGCTTTTTTGTACGCCCCAGCAGCGGGTCACCAAAAAGGGTTCGGCCTTCTTTGAAAAGGGCGAGCCGCTTTCTTTCCGCTATGCCGGTCACAGCGTTCGCGGTCGTCGGTGGCTGCCTGCGGAACTGCCCCGGAAGAGAGTACTCATTGCCCATGGCTTCGAGTCCGCCTCCCGCAACTTCGACGCGTATATCGCGGCCCTGGTGGAGAAGGGATACGAAGTCGTCGCCTTTGACGCCCCGGCCCATGGCCGTTCCGGCGGCCGCCGCATCCTGCTGACCGACTATGTCGGCGTCCTGCGGAAGATCGAACAAAGTTACGGCCCCTTTCATTCCTATCTGGGCCATTCGCTCGGCGGGCTTGCGCTGGGGCTTTTTCTCGAGAACACCCCGCACAACCGGGTCACGCGTCTGGTGCTGATCGCGCCTGCCGTCGAAACGATCATCGCCGTCGATACCTTCGCCCGCCGCATGCAGCTGTCGCCCCAGCTGGTCAGGGAAATGGATGACTATGTCCAGGAGACCAGCGGCCATCATTTCGACTGGTTCTCTCTTCGCCGGGCGCTTCACCAGGTGCATGCGACCACGCTTTATCTGCAGGACGATGAGGACAGGATCACCCCTGTAAAGGATGCCATGCTGGTCAGGGATGATGCCCACTCCAATGTAAAATTCATCTTTACCAACGGGCTGGGTCACCGGAAGATCTATAAGGATGCCGAAGTCATGGGGCGGATCGTTGCGTTTCTTTAGCGGCGCGCCATCGGCCTAGCTGTTCTTTCCTTCCACCATCGGCACGAAGGAGAAATTGTCAAACACTTCCTGCGTCGTGCTGCCATCCGCCTGGCGGGTCAGCCGCAACATCCGCTGCACCTGTCCCTCGCCTACCGGGATGACCATCAGCCCGCCGGGTTTCAGCTGCTCGACCAGCTTTGGCGGGATGAACGGCGCGGCGGCGGTGACGATCACCTTGTCGAAAGGCGCATAGGTGGGTAACCCTTCGAACCCGTCGCCATAGAAGAATTTCAGCGCGGGGTATTTCTTCAGATAGGGGAACAGCTTGTTGCTGTCGAATAATTTTCTCTGCCGTTCGATCGTGAACACCTGTGCCTTCATCTCGGCCAGGACGGAGGCCTGATAGGCGCTGCCCGTGCCGATCTCCAACACCTTGTCAAAGGGTTTCACCTCGAGCAGCTGGGTCTGGTAGGCGACGGTATAGGGTTGGGAGATGGTCTGCTCCTGGCCGATCGGAAACGCGCGGTCCTCGTAAGCGATCTTGTCAAAGGCCGAATCCATGAAAAAATGCCTGGGGATATGCAGGATGGCGTCCAGCACCCGTTCGTCGGTAATGCCTTTCTGCCGGACGATATCCACGAGCTGCCTGCGCAACCCCTTATGGCGGTAACTGTCTTCGAATGTTCTCATAAACGGGTGCAATTTAATCCCTATATTCGAACCTCGCGAAACGGACTTTGTCCGTTTCGTCCGCGGAGCGGACAGATATAATGAAAATTTCGGGAAAAAATTATCTTTCCGCAATTTTTTCCCGAAATACAAAATTCGAATGTAAAATGAAATTTAAAACAGGTAGCCAACTGGCCTTCATGATGTTCGTCGAATACTTCATCTGGGGGGCCTGGTATGTCACGATGGGCACTTATATGGGCGAGCACCTGCATTCCTCCGGTAGCTGGATCGGCAAGGCGTATAGCGCACTGGCCGTCGCGACCATTGTCTCCCCTTTCTTTGTCGGCCTGATCGCCGATCGTTATTTCCCCGCGCAGCGGGTAATGGGCGTCCTCCACCTCGCCGGCGGCGGGCTGCTCTTTATCGTGCCCATGATCGGAAGCGATCCGTTATTTGCCGTGGCGATCCTGCTCTATTCGCTCCTGTATATGCCGACCATCGCGCTTTCCAACAGCGTCGCCTTCGGCCAGATGACCGATCCGGGAAAACAGTTCCCCTGGATCCGTGTTTTCGGTACCCTGGGGTGGATCGTCGCGGGGGTCATCATCGGCAGCTATAAGCTCGAACCGACGGCCACGACCTTCCGGGTCGCCGCCTCCGCCTCCGTCCTGCTCGGCCTCCTTAGTTTTGTCCTGCCCAATACGCCGCCGAAAGGGAAGGAATCCCAGGCTCCCGGAACAGAGGCATTCGTTCTCTTTAAAAGCAAGCCCTATCTCATCTTCTTTATCGCCGCCATCCTGGTCTGCATCCCGCTGAGCTTCTATTACGGTTTTGCCAATCCTTTTCTCAATGAGCTGGGCATGGACAATGCCGCTACAAAGATGACGCTCGGCCAGTTCTCGGAGGGGCTCTTCATCATCGCCATACCTTTCCTTTTCAACCGCATCGGGGTCAAGAACATGATCCTGATGGGGATGGTAGCCTGGATCCTCCGCTACATTTGCTTTGCCTACGGCGGTCTCGGCGACAAGACGTGGATGCTCTATGCGGGCATCCTCCTCCACGGGGTCTGCTACGACTTTTTCTTCGTGACGGGTTACATGTACACCGAGAAAAAGGCGGGTGCAAAGATCAAGAACGCCGCACAGCAGCTCTTCACCCTGGCCACCTATGGTGTCGGGATGTTTGCCGGCACCTGGTTCTCCGGAGTGGTTGTGGACTCGTACGTCGTCAAAGGTGGCGCCGTTGCCCATGACTGGAAGGGCATCTGGCTGGTGCCGGCCTATATCGCCGCCGCCGTGCTTGTCTACTTTATTTTGTTCTTCCGTGAAAAAAAACAATTGACTGTAAACCAATAAATCATTCGTTATGGTAAAGATCGCTATGCTCGGTTCCGGTTTTATCGCCCGTTTCTATGCCGAATCCATTCTTGGCCAGCGGAGCCGCGATTCCATCGTCTCAGTCTACTCCCGCCGGAAGGAAAGCGCGGAAAAATTTGCCAAAGATTACAAATGCAACCATTGGACCACCGAGATGGAAGAGGCTATTGCCCGGCCGGAAGTAAACCTCGTCTGTATCTCCCTGCCCAATAACCTCCACGAGATCGCCGTCCTCCTCTGCTGCAAGCACAAGAAGGCCGTAATGACCACCAAGCCCCTCGGCCGCAACGCCACCGAAGCGCGCCGCATGCTGGAAGCAGTGGAAGATGCGGGGATCCTCAACGCCTATCTCGAAGACCTCGTCTATACCCCGAAATTCCTGAAGGCCCACCAAAGCGTGGCCAATGGCGCGCTTGGCCGCATCCTCTGGGCTAAGTCCCGCGAGACCCACCCTGGCCCGCACAGCGAATGGTTCTGGGATATCGAACAGGCGGGCGGCGGCTGTATCCTCGACCTGGGTTGTCATTGCGTGGAGATCGCCCGCAGCTTTATCGGTAAGGACATCAAACCCGTCGAAGTCATGTGCTGGGCCGATACCCAGGTGAAACCCATCGACGCCGAAGACCATGCCATCGGGATGGTGAAATATGAGAACGGGGCCATCGGCCAGTTCGAGGTCAGCTGGACCTTCCGCGGCGGGATGGATCTGCGGGATGAGGTCATGGGAACCGAAGGGACGATCTTTATCAACAATTTCCTGCGCACGGGGCTGGAGATGTTCACCACCGGTAAGGGCGCCGACTATGTCGCGGAGAAAGCGGAGAGCAACACCGGCTGGCTCTTCCCCGTCGGCGACGAAGTGAACGATCTTGGCTACAACCATATGTTCACCGATGTCTTCAACGCCCTCGAAAAAGGCGCCGCGCCAAAAGAAACCTTCTACGACGGATATGTGGTCAACGCCATCCTGGACGCAGCCTATCGTTCGGCGAAGACAAAGCTGTGGGAACCCGTCAAGCTCGACATCTGGCGTGGCAGGATCGGGGTCACCAAGGACAGCCATCTCATCGAATACGACGCGGCCCATTATCTCGTAAAAGAGGAGGTGACGCACTATGGCGCCAAAAAAGTGATCCTGAAAGACAAGACCACCGGGAAGATCACGGAAAAAGTGCTCAGCTGATGGGGCGATGGCTGCTGCTGACGTCAGCGGTCCTGTTCGTTCTGGGATACGCCATCAGCCGGGATATCCGCTTTGAAAAAGCCTATGCCGGGGATCTGCGCAACCGGGTGACGGGTTCGAGGATCGTGAAGGATGGCGGCTCGCCCTATTTCTACAAATGGAGCGCGGCGGATGGGCTGCGCTATTACGATCCGCAGAATTTCGATGACTGGCGGCCATCGCATATGACGTCTACCCCGGTGATGTACCGGCTGCTGTCGCCGCTGGTCGAGATGCCCCAGGCCACCATCTCCCGGTGCTGGCTGGTGCTGGAATACCTGATGTTTGCGGGGATTGCGCTCTGGGCCTTTCTCCGGGCCGTTACGCCGCTTCAACGACAGGCCGTGCTGCTGGTGTTCGGACTGGTGCTGCTGACCAATGGCTGGAAGCAGCATGTGGCTAATGGGCAAACCTATCTCTGTATCCCGCTGTTCGCGATGCTTTTTTTTGCTTTCTGGGAGAAGAATGGGCATCCGGCCCGGGATCTGGCCGCCGGGGTTGCCGCCGCCTGTCTTGTCGGGATCAGACCGAACACTGCGTTGTTTTTCGTTGGTTTTTTGTTTTTGATCCCGTTTTATCCCCGCCGCCGGCTTCTGTGGTTTTGTCTCCCCGCGGTGCTGTTGGCCGGCTGGACGCTTTTCAGTTCGCATGAGCGTGGTCTGTGGCAGGACTATTTCCACAATGTGGCCGAGGCGACGAAGATCAATCAAAAACTGCATCCCGATATCGTGCACAATGTGGCCGACCCGCATTACCGCAAATGGGAAGGCATCGATACGGTCGAAACGACCCGCTATATGGACCATCCTCCGGCCCCGATCTATTCGGAGAATGGGAATTTCTTTGTTCTTTTCAACGGCATTTTTCATACGGTGCTTTCCGTAACGGCCATGGGTGTACTGGCGCTTGGCGCGATCGGTATCGTTGTTCTTTTGTTCTTTCTTCGTCTTCGTGGCCAGCCTTCCGATAAACCGGATCTTGCCGGGGCGGCCCTGCTCGGGGTTTGCCTGTTCATGATCGCCGATCTGGCCTCCCCGATCTATCGCCATCAGTACTACACCGTTCAATGGATATTCCCGCTGCTGCTGGCGGCTACGGAGTTTACCCCGGGGCGGAAGTGGATCTATGTCCTGCTGCTGGTGGGATTACTGCTCAATTGTATCCATTTGCCCTTTGTGAAGATGGGTCAAACCATCGGCGAATATGGACTTTTACTCGGGTTTTTGGGGATGGCGCTGACCCCGCGCGGCTTTCGGGATTTGGGGTAAAAGTATTGCACATTGGGTGGAAAACATAAACCCCGTTTTTTCCCTGGCTATGTTATTTTTGAGTTAGCTCTTCACCGAAAGAGGTCCACCTCCTCCGAAAGAGTCCCCTGCCGCCAAAGGTATTGCCGGAACTGTCCCCGAACCATTGAGGTTATCATTCATTCATCTGCAATCTATTAAGTAAAATGGAGAACGGAAACGAGGTCTTATTGAAAGAAAATAAAGATCGGTTTGTCATCCTGCCGATCAACTACCCAAAAGTGTGGGAGATGTATAAGAAGCATGAGGCTTCCTTTTGGACGGCGGAGGAGATCGACCTCGGGGGTGACCTCCAGGACTGGGGCAAATTAAACGATGGCGAACGGCATTTTATTTCCCACGTTCTTGCTTTTTTTGCCGCCAGCGACGGCATCGTCAATGAGAACCTGGCCGTCAACTTCATGAGCGAGGTGCAGCTGCCCGAAGCCCGTTGCTTCTACGGCTTCCAGATCATGATGGAGAATATCCACTCGGAGACCTACGCCCTGCTCATCGACACTTACATCAAAGATCCTCAGGAAAAATACCGGCTCTTCCATGCCATCGACACGGTTCCCGCCGTGCAGAAGAAAGCGCAGTGGGCTCTTCGCTGGATCCAGAACGGCAGTTTCGCCGAGCGGCTGGTTGCCTTCGCGGCCGTGGAAGGTATCTTCTTCAGCGGCAGCTTCTGCTCTA
This sequence comes from Puia sp., assembly GCF_036500295.1. NCBI lineage: Bacteria > Pseudomonadati > Bacteroidota > Chitinophagia > Chitinophagales > Chitinophagaceae > Puia > Puia sp. The sequence goes on from NZ_DASYCH010000070.1 coordinate 67,600, forward strand.
TCTTCTGGATGAAGAAAAGAGGCCTGATGCCCGGGCTCACCTTCAGCAACGAGCTGATCAGCCGCGACGAAGGCCTGCATTGCGAATTCGCCTGCCTGCTCTACAGCATGCTGGAGAACAAGCTCCCCCAGGAACACGTGCATTCCATTATCGGCGACGCCGTCAACATCGAGAAAGAGTTTATCACCGAAGCGCTCCCCGTCGATCTTATCGGGATGAATGCCCGGCTCATGCAGCAATACATCGAGTTCGTGGCGGATCGCTGGCTGGACCAGCTGGGCTACACCAAGCTCTTCAATACCACCAACCCCTTCGACTTCATGGAAATGATCTCGTTGCAGGGCAAGACCAACTTCTTCGAGAAGCGCGTCGGCGACTATCAGAAGTCAGGGGTCATGTCCGGCAAGGAAGCGCAGACCTTCAGCCTCGAAGAAGATTTTTAGATTACCCATTAAATCTACATATATATGTTCGTCATCAAAAGAAACGGCAAGAGTGAGTCCGTGAAGTTCGACAAGATCACGGCCCGGATCGAAAAACTCTGCTACGGTCTCGACCGTCGCTTCGTCAACTCCGCAGAGGTTGCCAAGAAGGTCATTGAAGGACTCTATGACGGGGTCACCACTACCGAACTGGATAACCTGGCCGCCGAAACCGCCGCTTCGCTCACCGTAAAGCACCCGGATTACGCCCTGCTGGCCAGCCGCATCGCGGTAAGTAATCTGCACAAGAACACGATCAAGAGCTTCTCCGACACGATGAAGCTGTTATTCGAATGCCGCGACAGCAAGACCGGCAAGCTGGTCCCCCTGCTCTCCGATGAGGTCTGGCAGATCGTCAGCGACAATGCCGAGCTCCTGGATTCCACCATCATTTACGACCGGGACTACGGCTTCGACTACTTCGGCTTCAAGACCCTGGAGAAATCTTATCTCCTGAAGGTCGACGGCAAGGTCGTCGAGCGTCCCCAGCATATGTATATGCGCGTAGCCATCGGTATCCATCAGAGCGATATCGACGCGGCCATCAAGACCTACCATCTGATGAGCGAACGCTGGTTCACGCATGCCACCCCCACCCTCTTCAACGCCGGAACGCCGAAGCCGCAAATGAGCAGCTGTTTCCTGCTGACGATGAAGGACGACAGCATCGACGGCATCTACGACACGCTGAAGCAAACGGCCAAGATATCCCAGAGCGCGGGTGGTATCGGCCTCTCCATCCATAATATCCGGGCCACGGGTTCCTATATCGGCGGCACCAACGGCACGAGTAACGGGATCATCCCGATGCTGCGAGTCTTCAACGACACGGCCCGCTATGTGGATCAGGGCGGCGGCAAACGCAAGGGCGCCTTTGCGATCTATCTCGAACCCTGGCATGCGGATGTATTCGCATTCCTCGACCTCCGCAAGAACCACGGCAAGGATGAGCTTCGCGCCCGCGACCTCTTCTACGCCCTGTGGATACCCGACCTGTTTATGCAGCGCGTTGAATCGGGCGGCGAATGGAGCCTGTTCTGCCCCCATGAAGCACCGGGTCTTCACGAGACCTGGGGTGCGGATTTTGAAGCACTGTATGCCCAGTACGAGGCCGAAGGCCGTGCCCGCCGTACGGTAAAGGCGCAGGACCTGTGGTTCGCCATCCTCGATGCGCAGATAGAGACCGGGACGCCATACCTCCTGTACAAGGATTCCGCCAACCGCAAGAGCAACCAGCAGAATCTCGGCACGATCAAGAGCAGCAACCTCTGCACCGAGATCATCGAATACACTTCTCCCGACGAGATCGCGGTTTGTAACCTCGCGTCGCTGGCGCTGCCCCGCTTTGTGATCAACGGGCAGTTCGATCACCAGACGCTTTATGACGTAACTTACGAGGTGACGAAGAATCTGAACAAGATCATCGACAATAACTATTACCCTGTCGAAGAGGCCCGTAACTCCAACCTGCGTCACCGGCCGATCGGTCTGGGCGTTCAGGGACTGGCCGATGCGTTCATCCTGCTCCGGCTTCCGTTTGAAAGCGACAAAGCCAAGCAGCTGAACAAGGAGATCTTCGAGACCATCTACTTCGCCGCGATGACTGCGTCGAAGGACCTGGCGAAGATCGAGGGACCTTACTCCAGCTTTGCCGGCTCACCGGCTTCGAAGGGGCAGTTCCAGTTCGATCTCTGGGACGTCGAGCCCACGCTTCGCTGGGATTGGTACCGGCTGAAGGATGAGGTTATCAAGCACGGGGTGCGCAACTCCCTGCTGGTCGCTCCGATGCCCACGGCGTCGACGTCGCAGATCCTCGGCAACAACGAGTGCTTCGAGCCTTACACGTCGAACATCTATGTCCGCCGGGTACTCAGCGGGGAATTTGTGGTGGTGAACAAGCATCTGTTGAAGGACCTGGTCGAGCTGAACCTGTGGAACGACGAGATGAAGAGTAAGATCATCTTCAACAACGGCTCGATCCAGGCCATCGATGAGATCCCGCAGCATCTGAAGGAGATCTATAAGACGGTGTGGGAGATCAAGCAACGCAATATCATCGATATGGCTGCCGACCGCGGCGCCTATATCTGCCAGTCGCAGTCGCTCAATCTATTCATCGATTCGCCTTCGGCCAATAAACTCACTTCCATGCATTTCTATGGCTGGAAGAAGGGGCTGAAGACGGGGATGTATTACCTGCGCACGCAGGCCGCTTCGCAAGCTGTTCAGTTCACGGTCGAACGCCAGGGCGGCAAGATGATCGAGCCGCTGGCCAACCCCGCTGCCATCCAGGTTGCTTCCGCCGACGCCGGCGAAGACATGGTGGGTGCGACCTGCACGATGCAGGAAGGTTGTGTGACCTGTTCCGCATAAATAATAACACCTAGGCCCCGCCTTTCGGTGGGGCCTAGGTATTTTTACTATTGCAAGTGCGGTGTTTTGTGCCTACATTAGCTTCAATCTGTAACCCTCTAAAAACTTACCGTTATGTTCACACGTACCAACCTCCTCAGCGCAAGCCTTTTCGTTTTAGTCGCAATCATTCAAATGGCCTTCTAGCCAAGCCACCTTTACTTCAGCTGCATATCTTTTATGATGCCTTCTATCCGCGTGGATAGTTCAGCGTTTACCTTGTCGTACTCGCCTGCGGATGCAAGCTGTGTATGCACGCTGAAATAGAATTTGATCTTGGGTTCCGTCCCCGAAGGACGGGCAGAGATCTTGCTGCCATCAGCCAAGATGAATTGCAGGACATTCGACTTCGGCAGTTGAATGGCCCAGGTATCGCCTTTCTGTAAATTCCGGCCCTTCTGCAGCTGGTAGTCGAGCAACTGCGTCACGGGCGATCCGTTGATCGTGGCCGGAGGATTATTGCGATAGACGCTCATCATGTCTGCGATCTCCTTCTGTCCGTTCATGCCCTTCCTGGTAATGGAGATGAGATGCTCCTTGTAGAATCCGTATTCGACGTACAGATCGATCAGCTTTTCGTAGAGGCTGCGGCCCTTGTCTTTTTCATAGGCTGCCATCTCGCAAAGCAGGGCGACGGCGCTTACCGCATCCTTGTCCCTGATCTGGCTGCCGATCATCAGGCCATAGCTTTCCTCTCCGCCGATGATATAGTTCTTTTTGCCTTCTTTTTCCTTGATCAGTTCGGCGATATACTTGAATCCTGTGAGCACATTGTAGCACTCGATCTCGTTGTGCGCGGCGATCTCATCGATCAGGTTGGTCGTCACGATCGTCTTGACCACCATATCGGCGGGGGTGGAGATCCCCTTGGCCTTGCGTGCCTCGATCATATAATTGAACGCCAGGACAGCCGTCTGGTTCCCGTTGAGCAAGACCCATTGTCCTTTTCTGTCCTTCACCCCGATGCCCACGCGGTCGGCGTCCGGATCGGTCCCGAGGAGGATGTCGGCGTCGATCTGCCGCGCCTTCCGTAATCCGATGCTCATCGCTTCGCTCTCTTCGGGGTTGGGATAGATCACGGTCGGGAAATTTCCGTCCGGGGTAGCCTGTTCATCCACTACGTGTACATTGGTAAAGCCAAACCGCTGGAGCACTTCGGGCACGAGTTTGATCCCCGTCCCGTGGATGGGGGTATAGACGATCCGTAGATTATGCTGACGTTCAATGACTTCGGGATAAACAGAAAGATTGCGGACCATGGCGATGTAGGCCTCGTCCAGTTCTTTGCCGATCATCGTGATGTTGGACTCGCCCCCACCCCATTTTACGCTATCCACGCCGGCGATCTTCTCTACTTCTCTGATGACGTTTCCGTCGTGGGGCGGCACCAGCTGGCCGCCATCGTCCCAGTAGGCTTTATATCCGTTGTATTCTTTGGGGTTATGGGAGGCGGTGCAGACCACTCCGCCCTGGCAATGCAGGTGCCGGATGGCAAAACTCAGCTCCGGCGTGGGGCGGAGCGACTGGAAGAGAAAAACCTTTATTCCGTTGGCTGCAAATACGTTAGCCGTGGTTTCCGCAAAAAAACGGCTGTTGTTCCGGCTGTCATGGGCAATGGCGACCCGTACTTCCTGATTGGGAAAAGAGGCCTTCAGGTAGTTGGCATATCCCTGTGTGGCCATCCCGAGGGTATATTTGTTCATCCGGTTGGTGCCGACGCCCATGATCCCTCTTAACCCCCCCGTCCCAAATTCCAGGCTGCGATAAAAGCTATCCATCAGTTCGGTCGGGTTCTCATTTTGCAGCCGGGTGATCTCATCTTTGGTTGCCTGATCATAATTTCCCGTTAGCCAGGCATTCACTTTTTCCTGTATTGCAGCGTCCATATATCGTTAATTTATATTGGGTTCCGAAGATCGGGTATCTTGCGAAGAATAACAAATCTTGGGGAATACTATGAAATTATTTGCGAAAATAGTACATTTGCCTTCGGCCCCAGACTCCCGGCCTGTCCTCCTCAAATCCATTGAAATCCCGCGCCGGTAAGAATATAACTTACCCTTCACAGTATCAGGTGAAAAATTTGCTGTTATTTATCGGTACCGTCTGAATTCGAAAACGCCTCTTAACCGGAACATGGATATGTATTTGCTACTTCGTAATAACAAGCAAAGCGGCCCATACTCGCTCGATGAATTGAAGAGCATGGGGCTTAAAGCCTACGATCTCGTATGGTTGGAAGGGAAAAGTGCAGCATGGAGGTATCCCGGTGAGTTAGAAGAGCTTAGTTCCTTTGCGCCGCCTGTCGAAGAACAACCTTTCGACCGGTTTTACAAAAAGCCCGCTGCTTCCGCAAACGCCGGCGTACCTGTCAACGCCGCTGTCGAATCCACGGTTTCCACGACAACATCGCTTCCGCCTATCGTTCCGGCAGCAACGCCTGCCGCCGCGAGTCCGCAATACGCCGGTGAACCCTCTGCGGTGCCCGGCAAACGCATTATTTATGTGACCATGCCCGCGGGCCGGACGTCATCGCCTAGCCGCGAGACGCCACGCGAGGTGGCCAATGATCAGCGGCTCAACGGCGCGCCGGTTAGGGAGACGCCGAAGGAGCCCGTTCGCCCGGTAACTGTGGCCGGCGCCCCGGATCCCGAGCATGTCGCTTATGCTTCGGGCGTCACGCACGCCGGCGCTGCCACGCCTGCCGGCGCTGCGGTTCATGCCAGGCCTGCCGCTGAGGATTATTCTTCACAACTGCCTTCACTCGAAGAACAACTTGAGGCGGTTTCTCCACGGTCGAGATCCATGCGTTCTAAGCGGATCCTGCGGCCCCTCGGCATCGGCCTCGTGATCCTGGCCCTGCTGGCCGCCGGTATCTTTATCGGCATTTCCCTCGCCAAAGACAATCCTGCCCTTCAGCAAAAGATCGCGTCGAAAAACGCGGCGCAGAATACGGCTCAACCCATCATTCATCCCGCTTCGCAGCAGCTGCCGGCTGCCGCGACGATCCCGGCTTCACCAGCCGGTGTCACCGGAGAAGCGAAGGATTCGGTAGCTGAAATTGTTGAGCAACCGGTGACGACGGTTCCGCCTGTCACGAAGCCTACCCATCCGGCGACTTCGAAGCAAAGACCCGCCACACCGAAGAAAGGAGTGATACCTCCGCCCGTTACGAAGGATTCCGCTGCCGGCGCGAATTCGGCGCTACACCGGGAGGCGGTTCATCGTGCGGATATTATCGAAACGAAGTCGGAGAACAAGGTCGACAAACCCGCCAGGACACCTATCGCCAGCCAGGTATCCGTCGGAGCCAATGGCTATGCCGTGGGGACCTTTGGCGGGATCAACGACCTGCAGTTGACCGTTACTAACCGGAGCGTATATCCGCTGGACCTGGTTGTAGTGGAAGTCCAGTACATCCAGGCAAACAAAAAGGTTTACAAGACAGAGAACCTATACTTCCGCAACATCGGCGCAGGGTCCGCCCTCATGCAGGAGGCGCCCAAAAGCACCCGCGGGATAAAAGTCCAGTATAAGATCACGACTATCAGCTCAAAAGACCTGGGCTTGTCTTATTCTGGGATCTAATTTTTGGCCATCGGCCGGGCTGCCCTTGGTGGCTCCTGTAACCTTCTCATTAACAAAAAGGTAAACAAGTATTTCCTACATTCTTCTTCATTTGGCACAGTAGTTGAAAATACCCTGTGCGATCTTGCCCTCTGTCACCACTCTTTTCGATCTCTTAATTGGAAGCCTGTCATAGTAGTCAAAGGATTTTTTCAAAAAATTTGGAATCGGTATGAGAAACGCGATGGTGCAACTTTGCCTTGTGATAATAGGTATCTCTAGTATCCATGCTGTCAAACTATTACAAACTTCTTCCTTCCACGTTCGGACGTATCCCCTGGACGCCGCCGACAGGGTCTGGGCCGTTCAGGGACGGGACTCGGTAGAGATGATGAATATCAACGGGGAATACATTCTCCGGTCGATCAACCCGGGTCACTGGCTCATCTCCGTAGAGGCGAATGAGCCTTATCGGAACGCCCGATTCGATGTCAGCGACGTAAAGCCCGGCATGGATGTAGATCTCGGCGAGATCCGTTTAGGAAGATAATCCCGCAGTTGCCAGAAAAGTTTAATACCAGGGGTTTAGCAGTCGGTTAACAAAACGGGTTACCTTGCGGTCCATATGAAAAAGATCCTCCTTTTCGGGGCCGGCAAGTCCGCTACCAGCCTGATCCGCTATCTGCTTGGCGTCACCGCTACCCGGGGCTGGCAGCTGGTCGTGGCCGAAAGCAACCTCCCCCTGGCGGAATCGAAGATCGCCGGCCATCCCCAGGCGCGGGCAGTGGCGCTGGATGTCACCCGGGAAGAAGATCGCGATGCGCTTGTCGCCGGCGCCGATCTCGTCATCTCCCTCCTGCCGCCGGCCCTTCACTATGGGGTGGCGCTGTCCTGTCTGGCAAACGGCAAGCACCTGCTTACGGCTTCCTATCTCGATGACTCCATCCGCGCGCTCGAAGACTCCATCCGGGAGAAAGGGTTGTTCTTTCTTTGTGAGATGGGATTGGACCCGGGGATCGACCATATGAGCGCCCTGCAGTTCATCCGGGAGATCGAGGGCACCGGCGGCCGGATCCATTCTTTTCGTTCTCATACGGGCGGCCTTGTCGCACCCGAAAGCGATGACAATCCCTGGCACTATAAGATATCCTGGAATCCCCGGAATGTCGTCCTGGCCGGATCTGCCGGCGCCCGTTACCGGGAAAACGGTATGATAGTGGTAAAGGATCATAGCCGGCTTTTCGAGGAGCCGGGGCGAGTCACGATGCCGGGTATCGGTGAGCTGGCCTGGTATCCCAACCGCGACAGCCTTTCTTATATTCCCTTATATGGCCTTGAGCCGGCGGCAACCTTTATCCGGACGACCCTGCGCTACCCCGATTTTTGCCGGGGCTGGGCGCCCATCGTTCGGGCCGGGCTCACCGACGATAAGACGCCCGTCGACACCGATAATCTCAGCTATGCCGTTTGGTCGGCGCCCCTCCTGTCCTTTGTCGATGCCTCGATCCGCGGGCAACTAGAATACCTGGGCTGCTTCGATCCCGACCTCGTTCCGGCGGCTGCCCTCAGCTCCGCCGATATCCTCCAGCATTTGCTGGAAACGCGGCTCGCGATGCAACCCGCCGACAAGGATATGATCGTGATGATCCACGAGCTCGGCTTTGTGCGGGAAGGCAAAGAACATGTTGCCACCAGCACGCTGGTCGTAAAGGGCGAGGATCATTTGCACACGGCCATGGCCCGTACCGTCGGCCTGCCGCTTGGCATCGCGGCTGTACTGGTGCTGGAACAAAAGATCACGTTGCGGGGATTGCATATCCCGATCGTCCCGGCCATCTACGAGCCGGTGATGCAGGAGCTGGAACGCCAGGGCATTTGCTTCAATTCACTTCAATATTGAGAGCACTCAGGATCTTGTAATTGATGTCGCGGAAAAAGATCTTGTACTTTCCCTTTCGCAGGTAGAGCAGATAGCGCTTGTGGCCTAACCCATCGCTTCCGCCCGGTGTATAGGTCTGATCGGCCGGCACGAGCTGCCAGGGTGTGTTGTCGTTGTTGTCGATCTCCTGTTGATAATAGGCTTGTACGAGGAAGACTGCGGTGGAGGGCGATTTGACATAGGTAGGCTGCCGCGTGCCTCCCAGGCTCAGCCAGGTGGGCCGTCCATCCAGCCATTGGGTCGGCGGGTGGATGACGCATAGATCATAGAGGTCCTTATCGGTGATGTTTACCGGGGTGTTGTTGACCAGGGCGATAGACGGCGTGCTCAGCTTGAATCTTGTCGTATAGGCCTGATAGATGACCCGGCCATAGCCAAAGCTGCTTTCTTCGGTCATGTCGATCTGATCGATGGTCAGCGGTTGGATACCGGAGAGGCGCCAGAAGGCGAGGGCCATGGGGATATGGCCGTCGGGCAGTTTTTTCTTGCTGATATGGGCATAGGAGGCATGGACGAGGATCTTTGCCGTGGAATCTTTGAGGAGGACGGCATTCAGGTTGGCTGCCTGCACCGAATCCCGCTGGTTGGCTGTGTGTGTGCCGGCTGCGGTGTCCTCATAGGACACCAATGTGTAGCCGAGCTCGATGGCTTTGCGCATCAGTTCCCCGCCGACGGGTTCACAGACATAATACCCCGAGTGCATCCCGACGCTGGAGAGCCGCTGATTGGAGAAATTATCCAGCATCTCCATCGCGAGATACCGGAAGCCCATCCGGTAGAAATCTTCGAGCAGGCTGAGGGTAAAGGCCCGATGCAAGGGTTTTGCAAAAGCCTCGTTGATCATTACCACCCGGCGGTCCTTCGCGGCAAGATGGATATACTTGCGGGCATCGACGTGCTCGATCTCGGGTAGATTGGCGGCTGTCTTATAGATCTTTTTGCGGGTGGCGTCATCGATGCTGTCATAGCTTCTCACCAGGTATTGCAGGGCTGTCCGGTAGTCCCCTGCAAAGGCGAAATACTGGCTCATCTCATCGAAGTATCCCTTGTCGGAATAGATCTTCCGGAATTTCTCTTCGTCTTTGAGCCCATGATACAGCGGGAACAGGTAGTGCAAATTGCCCTTGGGCGTCAGCGTCAGGATATTGAGCCGGGGGCTATAGCCCGTCGGGACATTCTGCCGGCAATACTCCTTCAGCTGTTGTACGGCTGCGGAGGTGTCGTTCTGGGCAAACGCGCTGCCGACGGAGAACAGTACAGCCGCTACCAGAAAGAATGGCCTTATCACTAATAATCGCTTATATCCGGTCATTTCGGCGCAAAGTAGTGCATTTTTGGGCTGGCGCCTCAGGCGAGTACGCGCTTTAGCTTATTTTTAAATTGGACGATCCTGACCCAGTAAATGATCCAGCAGGTCATCGTGGCCAGCCCGAGGCCGATTATCGTAAATCCGAAAATAGCGTAAAAATTATCTGAATTTGCCGGTGTGGGGTCAGCTGAAAGACTGGTCGCAAATACAATTGAACAGTGGGATCAGTTGAAGCCATACCAGCCCCGGGTGCATTCGGCGGTTTTCCGGGCGGATCATCGATAGGGTACTTTTCTGAGCGCTCATGAAAATCATGGCAAGGATGAGGAATGCTGCAAGGTAGAACAGCTGCAATCCGCTACTGGAAGAGGTAGTATCCACGGTTAGTAGGTTGGTTGGTCCAAATATAAGGATTACCCCGATCACCCCAACTCCCCAAGTCTTTTCTGAAGCTCCAGCACCCCAACGGACGCCGGCTGTTCGATGGCAACCAGGTTGCTCACGCCGGATGTATCGGGGATCTTCTTATCGACGATGAATTTCGGGATCCCCCGTCCGGCCACGCCTACCAGTCCCGCCGCCGGATATACTACCAGCGAGGTGCCCACGACGATAAAGATATCCGCGGCCTGGACCAGCGGGACGGCATGCCCGATCATCGGCACCGGCTCTTCGAACCAGACGATATTCGGCCGGAGCTGCGCTCCGTCCTCTGCCGTATGGCCCAGCAGGATATCTTCGCGGATGTCATATACGAGTCGTTCATCCCGTTCGCTACGCATCTTGAAGATCTCGCCGTGCAGATGCAGCACCCGGGTGCTGCCCGCGCGTTCATGGAGATCGTCGATATTCTGGGTGATGATCTGAACGTCGAAATCCTTCTCCAGTTGGGCCAGACCAAAATGTGCCGCGTTGGGCTTCGCTTTAAGGACATCCCTGCGCCGCATATTATAAAATTCCAGTACCAGTTTGGGGTCCCGCCGCCAGGCTCCCGGCGTTGCCACTTCCGTTACCTCATAGCCTTCCCACAGTCCGTCGGAATCGCGGAAGGTCTTCAGCCCGCTCTCGGCGCTGATGCCTGCTCCGGTGAGCACTACGATCTTTTTCTTCATGCGCACAAATTAATAAAACTCCCCACTTCCCAACGATCTGTTAAAACATTACTTCTCCTTCGCCAGTTCCATCACCACTGCCCACTCCTTGTCCGATACCGGCTGGACCGACAGGCGGCTGATCCTTACCAGCGCCATTTCCTTCAGGCGCTTATCCTCCTTGATCTGATCGAGACTAACGGGATGCTTTAACCGCTTGAAGGGTTTCAGGTCCACGGCGTCCCAACGATCGTCGTCCGTCGTGGGATCGTGATAGGCTTCCTTCGAGATCTTTGCAATGCCGACGATATCCATGCCTTCGTTGCTATGATAATATAGCACCTCATCGCCTTTTTTCATTGCCCGCAGATGAAGCCGGGCTGCGTAGTTCCGGACGCCCGTCCAGGCGGTTTCCTTGTCTTTTTCCAATTGGTCCCAGGGATAGACCGAGGGTTCTGATTTTACCAGCCAGTATGCCATACTCAAAAATAGATCATTTACGAGAAATCCGGGTTGCGGGCAGGCGCCAGGTTACCCACAAGTAATTGACTTTCAATAGGGGGTGCCTTTCTTGAAAAAAATCGCCTTTTTATAAATCCAAAGCGTACCGGGCTTCGTATGTATTCCTGAGGCCTGGTTTTAACCCTATTTAACGCTTGCGACAGGTTGTTTTAAGGGTCAAGACCATCCGGTTACTACTGTAATTTGGGTGGTCTTATTTTTTTGCCCTTACCTGTCAGCGGATAGTCCGGTTGCCGGCGGTTATTGATCGATACCTTGAAAAATTAGCAGTTGGCTAACACATCCGCGATGTGCATCGTGCGAATCGGATAGCCTTTGTGACGGATATACCCGTCCAGGTGCATCAGGCAGGAGAGATCGGTGGAAATGATATAGTCGGCGCCTGTCTGAAGCGCATTATTCACTTTCTGGTCGGCCATGGCGACAGAGATGGATTCGAATTTTACCGCAAAGCTGCCGCCAAATCCGCAACAGGTCTCCACATCATTCATTTCGAGCATTTCGAGGCCCTTCACCCGGGCCAGCAGTTTCCGCGGCTCTTCTTTTATCCGGCATTCCCGCAGACCGGCGCAGCTGTCGTGATAGGTGGCTTTCCCATACAGCGAAGCTCCGACATCTTCCACGCCCAGCACATTCACCATAAACGAAGAGAATTCGAAGATGCGTTTTTGCATATCCCGCACCTGGTTGTGGAGGGACGAGTTATTGAACAGCGTGCTGTAGTAATTGCGGACAAAGCCGACACAGCTGGCGCTGGGCGCCACGATATAGTCATGGCCGTCGAAATCCTTCAGGAATTTGGTACAGACCTCCCGTGCCTCGTCGCGGAAACCCGCATTAAAGGCCGGCTGGCCGCAGCAGGTTTGTTCCTCGTTATAGGCCACTTCGACGCCCGCTTTTTCCAGGACCTTCACCATATTGAAGGCGGTCTCCGGGTAAAGCTGGTCGACAAAACATGGTATGAATAGTTGTACCCTCACTGAAAGGTCTTTTTTACGGCGATCATTTTTAGCGCCGTGATCGCGGCTTCTTCTCCCTTGTGGCCGTGCTTGCCGCCGATGCGTTCGTCGGCCTGCTGCTGGTTGTCGACGGTCAATACGCCAAAGATCGTCGGAACGGGCAGCGTCAGGTTTAGTTGAAGCACCCCATCGGTGACGGCGCGGCATACATATTCAAAATGCGGGGTATCGCCTCTCAACACGCAACCCAGGGCTATAAAGGCCTGGGGCCGGTCGTCCCGGTATTTATGGATATCCCAATAGGCCCGGATGCCAAAGGGGATCTCGAATGCGCCCGGCACTTCGATGACCCGGCAGGTCGCCCCGGCCTTCTCCAGCGCGGCCTTGCAGCCTGCCTCCAGTGCGCCGACGATGGCGGCATTCCATTCCGTACGGATAATAACGACACAGGCACCCTCGATACCCGGGATGCCTGCGTTGGTGGCGAATAAGTTACTGTTTGTCACTTCAGCCATAAGGTCATGAATGTTTGTCCTTCTGACGAGCCCTTTCCAGGGGCTCTGGTTATTGAATCACACCCAGTCTCGCCAGGTATTTGTCGATATCGGCGCCACGCTGCGAGGTGGGATATTTGTCCTTGATCAACTTGTACATTGCGATCGCATCTTGCATCTTGCCCATGTTCTCGTACAGGTAGCCGCTGCGGAAAAGATATTCAGGAGAGAGAAGTTCATCCTGTTCGTAGTAGGTACCGGCTTTCTTGTACTGGTCGGCCGCTTCTTCCTTCTTGCCCTGTTCGGAATACGCATCGCCCAGCAAGCCCAGCGCCCGCTCCTGCAGTTGCTTTACCGGCGTGGAGAAGTCCTTCAGGTATTTCACGGCATTGTTGAAATCGCCGAGCTTCAGATAGCAGCTGCCTGCATAAAAGCCGGCCATACCGGCGGCCTTCGTGCCACTGTATCTGGACATGACCTTCAGGAAGCCGGCATTGATATTGTCGCCGTTGAGGGCAAGCCGGGCCGAATCTTCCCGGAAGTATTCCTCCGCCCGGAACATGGCTTCGGAAGCCTGTAGCTCTTTGGGTTCGCTGATGAAGTTGCGATAGGCGATAAAGCCTCCTATGATGACGATGACCACCAATAGTACATAGGAAGCCGTCTTCCCATATTTCTCCCAGGCGTTGTGGAACTGGGCAACCGGATTTTTTTCGTCCTCTAAATGAGCGGGGTGTTTGATCTCTGACATGGCTTATTTAATGAAAATTGCTTTTTGTTGAATGGATTTTAGTCGACGATAAAGGGATAGTTCGCATCGAGATAGACATCTTTATACACTTCGGAGTCATCCGGCCAGGGTGACTCTTCGGCGAACTTCACCGACTCGGCAACGGTGTCGTTCACCCGTTTGTTGATCGCGTCGATCTCTTCCTGGGTGGCGTATTTTTTCGTCATGATGGTGTCCAGCACGGCCAGCACGGGGTCGCGTTGCTTGTATTCATCCACTTCTTCTTTCGTCCGGTATTTCTGCGGATCGGAAATAGAGTGGCCTTTGTAGCGATAGGTCTTGATCTCGAGCAGGGTCGGGCCATCGCCCTGACGTGCGCGTTTGACGGCGCGGGCGACCGCTTCGTGGACGGCTTCGGGGCTCATCCCGTCGATGGAGTCGGCGGGCATCTCGTAGGCATCGGCCAGCTTATAGATATCGACTACGTTCGAGGTCCGCTCGACGCTGGTCCCCATCGCATAGTTGTTGTTCTCGCAGACAAAGATAACCGGCAGCTTCCACAGCATCGCCAGGTTGAAGGTCTCGTGCAGCATTCCCTGCCGGGCGGCGCCGTCGCCAAAAAAGGTGAGCGCCACGTTGTCTGTGCCCTTGTATCGCTCGGCAAAGGCGAGTCCGGCACCGGTGCCGATCTGTGCACCGACGATCCCATGACCGCCAAAGAATTTCACGTCCACGCCAAAGAAGTGCATGCTCCCACCCTTCCCCTTGGCTGCACCGGTCGCCTTGCCATACAATTCGGCCATGCAGGCATTGGCGCTGACACCCTTGGACAGGGCCAGACCATGGTCGCGGTAAGCGGTGATAAACGGATCATCCGGTTTGGTGGCCGTCATACAGCCGGCCGCGATCGCCTCCTGTCCTATATAGGCATGGAAGAAACCACGGATCTTACCTTCCATTTTGTATTTTTCTTCCGCCATCAGCTCGAACTGGCGGATCAACTGCATTAATTCATACCAATACAGGTAGGTCTCTTTTGAGAATTTGGTAGCCACGATATTGAAAAATTTTGGGTTCCGAGGCGCAAATATACGCCTTCCCCCTCAATCCTTTATGGGAAAATATCGTCAAAAACGAACTTTTCGGGCTTCGGTAACGGCTTCCTGGGGATCATCTGGGGCCGCATGGCTGTGAAATACACAAAGCCTGCCAGGATCGTGGCCGCCTGCCGCAGATCGTCCATTCGCAGATGGTCATAATTGTCCTCGTTCGAATGGTGGGTCCGGGTCTCGTAATCCAGCTCGTCCTGAATGAACTGGAAGCCGGGAATACCTACGGCGTCAAAGCTGAGGTGATCGGTCGAACCCGTATTATGGAGGGTTACCGTGGTTGCGCCAAGGTCGTGGAAGGGAACGAACCATTGTTTGAAAATGGCCGCCGCCTGCTCATTTCCCTGGGCAAAGATGCCCCGGATCCTGCCCGTGCCGTTGTCCAGGTTGTAATACGCCGAGATCCTGGCCGCCTCGGGCTTCAACTTCATGTCGATGGGGTCGCCAAAATGATTTTTCACATAGTGGAAGGAACCGAACAACCCTTGTTCTTCACCGTCCCACAGGGCAATCCGGATCGTCCGTTTGGGCTTTATCCCCAGGTCCTTGAGGATGCGGATCGCCTCGAGCGCCACGATACAGCCTGCGCCGTTATCGGTGGCTCCCGTCCCCGAAGACCAGGAGTCCAGATGACCGCCCAGCATGACCACTTCCGACTTCAGGGCCGGATCGGTGCCGGGTATCTCCCCCACGACGTTATGTCCCGTCAGGTCCTGATCATAGAGTTTGGTATCGCTTTGTACCTCGACGGTCACGTTCGTGCCCCCAAGCGCCAGCCGGGATAACCGTTGCAGATCTTCCTTGGCGACCTGCAGATCGGGGATCGCCGGTTGATCCTTCTTCCGCCAGCCGGTCATACTTTGCACGACCACGGTCCCGTCCCGGCGTGCGGAGGCATGGAGGATCGCCAGGGCCCCGCTGTGGGCCAGCATCTTGTCGAGTGCCATATTTTTCAGGAGGAAG
This sequence comes from Puia sp., assembly GCF_036500295.1. Classification (NCBI taxonomy): domain Bacteria; kingdom Pseudomonadati; phylum Bacteroidota; class Chitinophagia; order Chitinophagales; family Chitinophagaceae; genus Puia; species Puia sp. Next base: position 83,177 of record NZ_DASYCH010000070.1, read on the forward strand.
GGCAGGTAGAACTTGAACATCTCCTTGGTGAACATATACGTGTCGCCGATGGCCGCCAGTGCGCTGTCGCTATACCGGGTAGCGTCGGGCTTGAAATCCGGCGATAATACACTGTCCTGTGGGGTGATGACCAGGATCTTTCCTTTCATCTCACTGAGATGACCGGTGATCCAGGCGGAGTCCATCTTCGCCACGACAAAAACGGGTGCGGATACCGCCCCGTTGGTGCTGCCGCTCCAGGGAGTGGCATAGGCGATCAGCGGGCTGTAGTACGGCGTGCGCATGGCCAGGGTCGTTTTCTCCGCCGACCATCCATACCCGAATTCCCCCCAAGGTTCGGCCTGCGCCCCGCTGAGGCCCCAGCTTTTCAGGGTCTGCACGACCCAGGCGGCGGCCCGGTGAAAACCCGGGCTGTTGGTGAGCCGTGGCCCCATCTCGTCGGTCAGGTGATGTGCGATGGCGGGTATCTGGCTGTTGGTAAGCCCTTCCTGCCGGATTCGTCTAACCATTGCCGTGTCAACCGTTTCCTGTGCGGCGGTTACTGCCGGCGCGGAAAGCCCGGCCATCAGAAGCAGTCCGAAAAGTTTATTCATAGCAGTGTTCTTTACATTTGCCCGAAAGATAATATTTTACACCCGAATTCCACCGGATTGCTAAGGATTAAACAAATATCGCTCGTCGGTTTCAAGAACTACGCCGGGGCTACGTTCCGCTTCGATAAACGGATCGTCGGCATCTGCGGCAACAATGGCGTCGGCAAGACCAACCTGCTGGACGCGCTGTATTATCTCTGCTTTACGCGGAGCTATTTCACCCGCAGCGATCAATCGAACGTGCTTCGCCGCGCGGCGGGGTTCCGCATCGAAGGGCATTTCGACAATGCCGGTCAGCCGACAACGGTGGTCTGCATCCTGCGTGAAAATGGCAAGAAGGAATTCATTGCTGACGGCCAGGCCTATGAGAAATTCTCCCGGCATATCGGCCGCTTCCCCTGCGTCATCATCGCGCCCGACGATATCCAGATCATCACCGGCGGCAGCGAAGAGCGGCGGCGGTTTCTCGATGCCCTGCTATCCCAGCTGGACCCCGTTTATCTGCAGAACCTCATCGACTATAACAAGGTCCTGCAGCAACGCAACAGCTTCCTCAAATCCCTGACCGATAGGCGGCTGACGGATAACCAACTCCTCGAAGTATATGACGAGCAGCTTGTTGCCACCGGGACGGCGATCTTCGATTACCGCCGCCGCTTTCTGCAGGACCTGCTTCCCCTGGCAGCCCGCTTCTATACGGACATCGCCGGCGCCGAAGAGCCCCTGGCCCTCGGATATGACAGCCAGCTGCTGAACACCCCCTTTCGTCAGCTTCTTCGCCAGGGACTGGAAAAAGACCTGTACCTCCAGCGAACGGGCAGCGGCATCCATAAGGACGACATCGATATCCGCTATGCCGAAGAGCCCTTCAAGACCCGGGCTTCGCAGGGGCAGCGTAAAAGCCTGCTCTTCGCACTGAAGCTGGCCGAATATGAGACCCTGAAACAGGCAAAAGGCTGGGCGCCGATCCTGCTCCTGGATGACGTCTTCGAAAAACTGGACCGGAATCGCATGCGCAACCTGCTTGACAAGGTCTGCGTGCAGGATGAAGGTCAATTATTTATCACCGACACCCATCCCGAACGCATCCGCCGGGAGATGGACGAGATCGGGATGGAATTTCAGCTCATCACCCTTCCCCTCGATGAAGAAAATTCCGATTTATGAGTAAAAAAGAGTATATTTATTGACCCAATTTGAACACTCCCGAAAATTGATTGCTATGCCATCCGACCTGGAATCTGCTATTCGTTTCCTAGAAGAAACGAATGACCCTGCCACCGCTTTTTTCTCCTACACGGTTGACAATACGGGCGAGTTTGGACTCATCAAAGCCAACAAAGAAGGACTGCGTTTATACGCCGCGGAGATCCTGAAGAAATCCCGGCAGATGGAAGTTGCCGAACAGCAGCCCGAACCGGAGCAGCCCCTGCATTTCGATCCCCTGCAATGGATCTGCAGTGAGACGGGGTACGATCTTATCTCCGGCGTCCTCCCCCAGTATCAATCCCGGCGCGAGATCCTGACCTCGCAACTCCCGCCCCGTCGCGTCACCGGTCCCCGGCGTAGAAAACAACCGGTGCTTCTTTTTATCCTCATGTGTATAACGGGAGCACTCATTATGCTGGCTACACTAAAAGCTTTCCCTAACTTGCGCCTATGGGTGAATATTCATTAGGGGATGCGCTGCGGAAATTTCTAAACCAAAGTCAGCTGAAAGGCTCCATCCAGGCCCTGCAGATCGAAGAGATCTGGGAGCAGATCATGGGTAAGACCGTAGCCCGCTACACCGACAAGATCCAGATCCACGGACACACCCTCTACGTCAATACAGCCGTCGCCCCCCTTCGGCAGGAACTGCTCTACCAGAAAGACAAGATCATCCAGCGGGTCAATGAAGCGCTTGGCGAGAATGTGATAAAGGAAGTGGTGATCAAATGATCCATCAACCGGTCATCCGCACCCGCGGATCGACGAGGCCATAGAGGACATCGGACAACAGGCTGATCCCGATAAAAAAACAGGAAGAGACCAGCACCGACCCCATTACGACGGGGAAATCCAGCTTCTCCAGCGCATCGACCGTCACTTTTCCGATGCCCTTCCAGCCGAATATCGTCTCGACAAAGAAAGCGCCCGCCAGCAATTCGGCAAACCAGCCGGTGATCGCGGTGATGACGGGGTTCAGCGCATTTCTCAACCCATGTTTCCAGACCACGGCCCGTGGTTTCAGCCCCTTCGCATACGCGGAGCGGATATACTCCTGGTCGAGGACGTCCAGCAGCGATCCCCTTGTCAATTGGGCGATGATGGCCATCGGTCTGATCCCCAGCGTCAGCGCCGGCAGGATCAGGTTGCGCAATTGCAGTTGCCGTCCCGCGAATGGATCGGTGTCGAAAAGGCTGCCGGTCATATGAAGTCCGGTGGCATGGCTGAAGACAAACCCAAAAAGATAGGCGATGACGATGCCCATGAAGAACGAAGGCGCCGAGATCCCCAGCACGCTGACGAAAATGGAAGAAGTATCCCAGACGGTACCTTTTTTGATCGCCGCGAGCACCCCCAGCCCGATGCCGAGTATCGTCGCGACGAACATCGCTGCCAGCGCCAGCAGCAAGGTTCCCGGCAAGGCCTCCATCAGGATCGCCCCCACTTCGCGCTTGGTCTGATAGCTTCGGCGCAGATAGGGCCATTTAAGGCCGATCGTCGTTTTCCCGCCGATAAAGATCCCCCTGAGGCCCTTTTGTTCTATCTCTTCACGGGAGTGAATGCCGATGGGCGAAATGTCATCGAGATAGTAGACGAATTGCTTCCACTTTGGCTGATCGAGATACAGTTCCTTGCGGATATTCTCCTGCGTGGCGGCATCCGCCCGCTGACCCATCACCAGCCGGGAAGGATCCCCGAAACCCTGGAAAAGGAAAAAGACGGTGACCACCACTCCCAGCAGTACGAGCAGCCCATAAAAGGATTTGCGGAGGATGTAGCGTATCATTGTTTCGATTGATCAGGCAGTTCGGCGATGGCCGGGAGCGTGCCGTCATAGTCGGCATAGCTCCATTTTCTCAGGATCGTCGCGCCTTTCAGCAAATAGATCGTGGGTTTCTCTTCGGAACGTGCAGCGGTTTTTATCGCCGTCGCATCACATTTCACCAGCGTGATCAGGCTGTCGATCCCTTTCTGCCGTGTCCAGGCGCTGAGCTCGTCGTAGTCGCCGGTGACCAGGTAGAAGGGAATGTTCTTTGCCTTCGCCATCGCGAGCAGCACGCCGAAGCCTTCACGGGTGCGGGGTACAAAATCCATATCCTTTACAAATACCAGCAGCTTGAACCCCCGGGCCTCCAGCACCGCCTGGGTGGTATCCGTCCCTGCTCCGGTGAGCAGGTTGAAATCTTTTATCGCCGGGTCCGCGTTTCCCTTGCGGATCAGCTTGTCATAGCGCTTCACGAAATGATAGGAGTCGTTGAAATCCGCGGGGAACTGACTCGCGTCGAATTCCACCTGCTTGCCGGCTTTTTCGTACACCATCGTGATCGCCGTGCTATCGGGGATCGCACCGGGCGGGGGCTTCATCTTCTCCTGGATATTGTTGCCGACGCGGTAGGGCAGGCAGTCCACGGAGGGCAGATGCACCAGCACATGCCATTGAAAAGAGAACGACAGGATCGTGGCCAGGATCAGCACTGCCGCGCTACTTACGGGACGAAGCGCGGGGATGATCCGGTCGCGCACCGTAAAGAGAAAAAAGATCAGCACCAGCAGGATGAGGTCCTTGGTGAAGGACTGGCCGGCGGTCAGCGGGATGCAATCGCCAAAGCACCCGCATTCCCTTACCTTTCCCGACAGATAGGCATAACCGGTAAGGAAGGTAAAGAAGATGATCAGCAGCAGGAGCAGCCAGCTGAACAGCCGCATCTGCCAGCCCAGCAGGATGGCCACACCGGCGACGATCTCGAAGACGATCATGATCAGTGAGAACGCCAGCGTAAAATGATCCAGCCAGTGGAAATTCCAGACCTCGAAAAACTCCTGCATCTTATAGCTCAGCCCCAGCGGGTCGTTTGCTTTTACCAAACCGGAAAAGATGAACAGGATGCCTACGAAGGTCCGGGCGATGGAAATGAGTAGCTTCATAAACGTGGTTTATGCACTATGCAGCCCTTCTCCGATCAGGATCAGGGCAAACAGGGAATAGTTGATGATATCGATAAAATTGGAGTCGATGCCTTCGCTGATCAGCGTCTTGCCGTCGTTGGCCACGATCTGGCGGACCCTCAGGATCTTCATCAGGATCAGATCGGTGAAGCTCTCCTGGCTCATGTCCCGCCAGGCTTCTCCATAGTCGTGGTTCTTGGCGGTCATCGTTTCCCGGGCAAGCGCCATCTTTGCATCGTACTGCTTTTCCGTTTCGGCCACGGTCAGCTCTTCGGCTGCATCCGGGTCGATCGACAGCTGGATCAGCCCGATGACCCCGTAGTTCACCATTGCCCGGAACTCGCCGGCCTTGTCCTCGCCTACTTTCGTCACATCGGTCTCTTGCAGGGTACGGATCCGTTTTGCCTTGATGTAGAGCTGGTCGGCAATGGAGATCGTCCGCAACACCCGCCATGAGGTGCCATAGTCCTTTGTCTTGCTGATAAAAATAGTCCGGCATGCCCGAGCTGCTGAATCATATTGTTTATACGTATCGCTCAATTTCTATTTAATTTCACACAATGATAATTAAAAAATGGGCACATTGAATGTAAAAGGCCGGTTAATACCCCTCGGCCGGCCGCTGGTCATGGGCATCCTCAACCGGACGCCGGACTCTTTCTATTCCGGCAGCCGCATCGCCGATGAACCGCTTCTGTTGCAACAGGCGGAGAAGATGATCCGCGAAGGCGCCGATATCCTCGACATCGGCGGGCAGAGTACGCGTCCGCATGCCGAGCAGGTCGGGGAAGAGGAGGAACTGCGGCGGGTGGTGGGTGCGATTGCGGAGCTGCATCGCCGGTGGCCTGAGGTGCCCCTCTCGGTGGACACCTGGTATGCCCGTGTGGCCCGGGAAGCCGTAGCCGCCGGAGCCTCGATGGTCAATGACATCAGCGGCGGAACGCTCGACCCCGGGATGCTGGCAACGGTCGGCCGTCTGCAGGTGCCGTATATCTGTATGCATATGAAAGGAACTCCCGCCACCATGAACCGGGAAGCCGTATATGAAGACGTCGTGCGTGAAGTCCTGGACTTCTTTATCCGGCGGATCGAAGACTGCCGGCTGGCCGGTATCCATGATGTCATCCTCGATCCCGGTTTTGGCTTCGCCAAGACGGCCCTGCATAATTTTCAGGTATTGCGTGGTCTGCCGCTTTTTCGCATCGCCGGCAAGCCGCTGCTGCTTGGCGTTTCCCGGAAATCCACCATCTACCGGACCTTGCAGAGCACGCCCGAGGAGGCGCTCAACGGGTCGACCGTGCTGCATACCATCGGGCTGCTCAATGGAGCAGATATCCTTCGGGTGCACGATGTAAGGGAGGCGAGGGAGGCGATTATATTATTGGAGGCCTATAAATGAAAAAGGGACCTCACGGTCCCTTTTTCGATTCGATTATCTGTGCGGTTGCGGCTGTCCTTGCTGCGGTTGCCCTTGTTGGGGCAGACCCTGGATATTCGGCATCCCGGGCTGTGCGGAAGCGGGCGGTGCATCCTTTACGTCCACGATCTCTACGTCGAACATCAGGTTCTCGAAAGGCTTGTGCCCCGGACCTGCCTGTGCGTCATAGGCGAGATAGGCGGGGATATAGAGCTTTCCCTTTCCGCCTTTCTTGAATACTTTCAACCCGTCGTCCCAGCCGGGGATCACGTTACCCGCGCCGACGACAAGCTTGTAGGGATCGGCGGGACCCGTCATATTTCCGTCGAAGACCTTGCCAGAAGGCATCAGTTTGCCGGTATACTTGACGGCCACCTGCTTGCCGGAGTCTACCTTCGGACCGTCACCGGGATTGTCGATGACGTAGTATACGCCTTTCTCCGTTTTCTGAGCCTGGATATGGTTGGCGCTAAGATAGCTTTCGACCTCTTTTATTTCCCGGTCCTTCTGCTTGGCCAGTTCGCCTTCGCGATCCTTGTTCAGCAGATCTTCACTTGCGAAGACATCCAGCACCTTAAAGGCGAAGATGATCTTGTCCTTCTTCTTCAGGAAGGGAGGCAGTGCGCCGTTCATCTTGCGAAGCAGGGTGTCCACCGACAGGACTGCTACCGCGCTGTCACCTTTCCGCAACATCGTGAAGATCTCCCAGGGATTATAGGTGTTGTGCGGAGTGTCTACCGGCAGATAGACCGGCATCGCACCATAGGAGCTGTACAACGTGGAATCCCGCAGTTTCTGCAGAATATCGAGTTTCAGAAATTGGCCTTTCTTGGCCACATCCCCACGCCCGTCGGAAAATATCTTGTACTGCAGACCTGCTTTCGTCCGCTTGAATTCGGTATTGGTGCAGGCTACTGCTCCAAGCAGAACCAGGCTCACAAGCCCCAGGAATTTCGGAAACATGATTTTCATTCGTATTGTTATTATTGTAATTGTGAAGAATTATCGGTTAAAGCCTTCAGGAATCGTTGTACCGTGACCTCGAGCGTATCGGTGCTGCGTCCGCCGGCCGCGTTGACATGCCCGCCGCCGTCAAAATAGGTGCGCGCAAACGAGTTTACATCGAAGTCGCCCTTGCTGCGGAACGAACATTTCACTTCTTCGTCGCGGTCGATGATCAGGGCGGCCATCCGGATGCCCTGGATCGAAAGGGGATAGTTCACCAGACCTTCGGTATCACCGGTCTTAATCTCGTACCGGACGAGGTCCTTCCAGGGGATGGCGATGAGCGCCGCGTTATGCTCATAGAAGATCTCCATCCGGTTGCTCAGGACATAGCCGATAAAGCGCAGCCGGTTCTCCAGGAAGTTATCAAAAAGGTTCTCATGTATCTGCGTATGATTCAGCCCCGTGTCCTTCAAGGCCCCAACCATCCGGTGCACGGCTGCCGAAGCGCCGGGAAACCGGAAAGAGCCGGTGTCGGTCATCACCCCCGAATATAAACAGGCGGCGATGTCGATATCGATCTTGTCGGCATGACCGGACTCCACGATAAGATCATACACCATTTCGCTGGTCGAGCTCTTTTCGGTATTGCTGATGCCGTAGGCAAAAACGGGGGTTTCAGGCTGTTGGTGATGATCGATCAACAGTTTTTGGGCGGGTGACTTTCTGAGCCTGGACGCCATGTGACGAGTTCGGGTCAGGGTGTTGAAGTCCAGGCAAAAGATCCACTCCGCCTGGTCCAGTGCGGCAATGGCCTTCTCGGTGGAGAACTCATAGTCGATGACCGCCGCGCAGTCCGGCATCCACTTCAGCCATTCGGCCCAGTTGGTGGGTGAAATGACGGTCGTTTGGTGCCCCAGCTTCCGCAGGAAAAGTGATAGGCCAAGGGACGATCCCATGGCATCCGCATCGGGTTTCTGATGCATAATAATCACTACCCGGCGGGGCTGCTTTAATAACGGATATATCTCGGAAATAGGTTTCATGTCTACCAAAAGGCTTGCAAAGGTGCAGAATTCTGTGGCAAATCCCAAGTTTTCCTTATCCCCCCCGTTTTGAGCCGGAAAAAGCCAAAGGATTATCCTACATTTGCCAGCCAAAAAAGAAAGGAAAGGAATATATGAGCAATCAAACTTTCACCATGATCAAGCCGGACGCTTTTGCAAAAGGGCATTCGGGCGCCATCATCGACAAGATCCTGAAAAGCGGTTTTCGTATCGTAGCCCTGAAGCTGACCCGGCTTTCGAAAGAAAAGGCCGGTGAATTCTATGCCGTCCACAAGGCAAGACCGTTCTACGGCGAGCTGGTCGACTTTATGAGCAGCGGTCCCATCGTCGCCGCCATCCTGGAAAAGGACAATGCCGTAGCCGATTTCCGCAAGCTCATCGGCGCCACCGACCCCGCCAAGGCGGACGAAGGCACCATCCGTAAGCTGTTTGCGGCATCCGTAGGCGAAAACGCCGTCCATGGCAGCGACAGCGACGAGAATGCGGCCATTGAAGGGAGCTTCTTCTTCAGCGCGTTTGAAAGAATTTAGACCATTATAGTGTTGAACGGGCAGCGGTCCGCTGCTGTCCGTTCGATACCTCGTTCTTCACCGGTTCGACGGTGTACCCCTCCTTCCGCAGCAGATCGATGACGCCGCCGGTGCCCGGCAGATGCGCCGCCCCCACCGCGATCAGCAGCGATCGTTTCCCGAGCAGGCTATCGAGATTTTTCGCCCATTTCCGGTTGCGGTTGTATAACAGCAGGTCCATATAACCCGACACGCCCCCGTCTTCCTTCTTGCTCAGCTCGTCGATCCCATCCAGGTCCTGGTGATTGTACAGGTCTACCAACTGCTGGGTCATCTGTTTGTTCTGGTCACTGCTATCGATATAATTCACGAGTTCTTTAGCCTGGGTCTCGTAGGGGATGCTGTCGAAGAGTCCGGCCTGGAATTCCGCGGTCTCCAGTCCGTTGACCGGTTTGTCGTGTTTGGCTTGCTTCATGATCAAGAGCTCCATTCCGTCCGTCGTTTCGCAATCGAGGGCCTGTTCTTCGACAAGTCCGCTGATCAGCATGGGTTTGAAGCGTTCGAGCAGACTGAAGGGAAGCATCGATGCGTGCCGGGCGAAATAATCCTTCACGCGGGCATATTCGTCGGGCTTCAGCAGATCGGACAGCTTCTTGCTGTCATTCATCCGCATATACTTCATGGAATTGAGCATGCCTGCCATGTCGCTCAGGTTGATCTCGAAATAGATCTCATCACAGGTGGCGATGGCGGCCTTGAGGCTATCGCTCAGGTTGGCGTCCTTTGCGCAGAGGACATGCATCGTGCCGAAGAGATAGGACGGATGGGTGATCTTCTTGCCCGTGATCCGCCATAAAAGCGTGTGGGGCAGCTGCGAAAAGGCCAGGGACGCGGTCAGCATCCCCGCGGCCAAAAGTCCGGCCCGCCGCCAGGCGGCAAACCCTGAAAAAAAGCGCATCTTCTTTCTCATGAAACCACGGCCTCCTCGCCGTATACCTGGTCCTTGAATTTTAGCGATGGCGATGGGAGAAAGGCTCCCAGCCCCAACTCGTTCCATTTTTTGTCGACGGCCCGGATCGTCGCATCGTCGGCGACGATGATATTGGGCCAGTCGCGCTGAAAGTTATCCAATTCCTTTGTCTTGCGCGTGCCGTCGAGCCCCAGACAGGCAAATATTTTTCCATTGCCGGCCGCCGAGGGCCGTTCCGTCAGGATATGGTCCCGCCGGGGGTCGAGGTTATTGCAAAACCGCCATAGCGCCACGGGCAGATCGGTAGCATCGACGGTATGCTCGACATACAGGATCATCTTGAGCCCCTCCAGGCTGTCGAGGCCGCAGAGGGCTTCGTGCAGCTGGCGGATATGTCCGGGCCGTTGCTTACGAACTGCGAGCACCAGACAGGGAATCCCTTGTTGCAGCAGTGCAGTATTGACGCCGGCGATCTCGGGCCAGCAGCTTTTCAGGGTCTCGCCGTTGAGCCCTTGCCAGGCGGTCGCCTGCAGCTGGTAGGTTTCCGCGTCGGTCTCTTCCTCGAACTTCGTCGTACCGTCGATACACATCTTCCCGCCGAAGCCGAGCTTGCTGCAGCTATGATCGAGCACATCCATCGGCCCCTGAGAGAAACTAACATCCGTAGCCGGGTTAAGGTTGTGAAAAACGGCTTGCGCCAGCTTTTTATAGTCCTGGATGACGGTGTGCTCGTCGGCGATGACGAGGATCTTGTTGAACATCATCTGACCGGCGCCCCACATCGCATTCATCACTTTCTGGCCCTGGCCGGCATATTCCTTTTTTATCTGGGCGATGACGAGATTGTGGAATACGCCTTCCACCGGCATGTCCATATTGACGATCTCGGGGACCAGCGTCATTTTTATCGGTGCGAGGAAGATGCGTTCCGTAGCCTTGCCCAGCCAGGCGTCTTCCTGTGGCGGGATGCCGACGATCGTCGCGGGGTAGACGGGGTTCTTGCGGTGGGTGATGGCGGTGATATGAAAACGGGGATACCAGTCGGGAAGGGAATAGTACCCGGTATGATCGCCAAACGGGCCTTCCCAGATGAGTTCTTCGTTGGGGTCTACATAGCCTTCGATGATGAAGTCGGCGTCGGCGGGGACTTCGATTTCGGGTTGGGTGAGGCATTTGACCAGTTCGACCTTCTTTTTGCGGAGGAAGCCGGCGAGCATATATTCATCGACATTCTCCGGCAGGGGCGCGGTGGCGCTGTAGGCGTAGGCGGGGTCGCCGCCGAGGGCGACTGCGACGGGCATTCTGCGGCCTGTCTTCTTGTATTCGGAAAAATGGCGGGCGCTGACCTTGTGTTTATGCCAGTGCATCCCGGTGAGGGTAGGTCCGAAGACCTGCATGCGGTACATCCCCACGTTCCGGATGCCGTTGTTGGGGTCTTTGGTATGAATGATGGGCAGGGTGACGAATGGCCCCCCGTCCTTGGGCCAGCAGGTGATGACCGGCAGCTGGCCGATATCGGGGTTGGTCATCACTATTTCCTGGCATTCGCCGCGGCCGCTTTTGACGACGGGCATCCAGCTGGCGAATTGTCCTAATTTGGGAAGCAGTTTCAGCTTGTCCAGCAGGCCCTCTTTGGGGGCCGAGAGGAGTTTGAAAAGATTCTCTATTTCGCTGGTGACATCGTCGAGGTGTTGAACGCCGAGGGCCATGCACATGCGTTTCTCGCTGCCATAGGCGTTCATCAGGACCGGGAAACCGGTGCCTGTGTTCTCGAAGAGGAGGGCTTTTCCTCCGTTGCCGCTTTTGCTGATGCGGTCTGTGATCTCGGCGATCTCGAGCTTTGGGTCGACGAAGCTGCGGATGCGCACCAATTCCCCTGCTTTCTCCAATGCCTGAATGAACTCCTGCTGGTTTCTGTATGCCATCCGGCAAAATTAAGTCAGAAACCGACGGCCGCCAAAAGGGATGGACGCCCCGCCCGGGGGGGCGACCTGCGGTGCACAGGCGGTTCTGGTTGACGGCCCGGCGGTGCACACCGCTGTTCTGCCTGGCCGCGCGGGTCAATACACTCTTTTCGGGCAGTCGAGGACGCCGCTGTGCCGGCGAAACTCGGCGATGCGCAGCGAGTTCAAGGCGATCGTTACGCGCAGGCCGGACATATAATACCAGTCCTTATGCTTGGGATTGCCGCGGACCGTTCCGTCGGGCGGGTAGGTCGCGCCGCCTTTCAGTTCGTTGCCGCGGTAGGCCATCTCGACTGCCTCCGGGCCTTTCGCGGCCAGGAGGTTCGCCTGGCTGACGTAGCGGTTGCTGACATCATCGAGATAGTCGGTAAAAAGCTTGCGCAGGCCGATCTCGTAGGCCAGGGTCACCCTGTCGGATATGCGAAATTTGATCCCGCCGCCCATGGGGATGGCCAGCTGCGTAAGTGCGTAGGGCTTTCGGCCCGGGTATTGCGTCAGTCCCTCCCCTTCCGTGCTCAGCGGCCGGAGGTATACTTTTTTGCCTGCCGTATCATAGGCATAGGGGTTGAAATGATAGACTGCGACACCCGCGAATACATAGGGTGTCAGCTTATGTTTGCGCAGATCGAATAGATTGTATTCGGCAAGCAGGTTCCACTCGCCGATCACCGTTTCGAAGTTGAGATTACGCGCCCGGTGATCTGTCTGTGTGGCATAGCCGTCGGCTGCCGATACGCGACCACAAGTAAGATTGGAAAGGACGGAGAAATGTCCGCTGACATCGTACTGAAGTCCGGCTCCGAAGGAGCCATTCGATTGTTGGGTGGTGTAAGGATGTTCTTGCAGATCACCGAAGTAATTGGAGAAACCTCCGAATAGATTTACATTCCATTGGGCTTGGGTCATCAGCGGTAATAGCATCCCCGCCAGAAGAATTTTCTTCATTCTAGTTTAGAATTTGTTGCGAAAAAGGTCGTTGCGATGGCTTAACGCAGGGTAGGTGGATTTGGCGGTGCTACGATAAAGGGGAAGAAGGAAGGTCTAATGATCTTGGATATTCGTAGTAGAGTTCTTGCGTTAGGAGAGATTTGAAGTTGTAACTCTAAACGCAATTTTTAAGCCAAATATTTCCAAAAGCTTTGCCAAAAAAAAGTTAAAGCAAAAATTCCTGATTTAGCCCCTTTTTCCCTTACCTTTGCACCCCTCGGCGGAGTCATCCGATTCCCATTTCGGGACGTAGCGCAGCCCGGTAGCGCACTTGCATGGGGTGCAAGGGGTCGCAAGTTCGAATCTTGTCGTCCCGACTTACAAGAAGCCCGCAGCGAATGCTGCGGGTTTTTGTTTTGTGCGCCAGGCATGTCTATCTGCTCTAGGGTGCGAGTCCCGAAAGCGCTTTACAATAGGGAGCTTTAGCCAAAGGCAAAAACCCCCCTTTTCTAAAGGTTTTCTTATAAATGTTTACGTAGATAAACAAAAGACTAAATGCAGCCTTTGCAATACATATCGGACCACACCGGAAAGCATACTGCGGTTGTAATTCCTATCTCTGATTGGGAAAATATTGTCCGAAAATATGCTGATCTCAAATTGCTGGAACAAGAAACAATCAAAGAAAATCCGTCCTCCCGGCAATATACCATGGGAGATTTTGCCGGTGCCCTTGCTCCAGAAAGAGCAGACGCATTGCTGAAACATGTTGAACAAAGCCGTAATGAATGGGACAGGGATATTTGATCGATTCATGGTCTAACTCTCATATCCCGCAAGGTGTCGGATTGTCCACAATAGGATTCGGCATCTCAAAGAGATTTCAAATACTCAACCAAACTCGATTTGTCTGTCGTTGTCAGATCCAACGACATGCTTGTATTGTAATGGTCGACGACATCGTTTAAAGTGGCAAACCGCCCGTCGTGATAGTAGCCGCCTTTCGACCGGGTAAACAATCCACCCAACGGCGTCGTGCGGTATTTGTCCGTGGGAGAACGACTGGCTTCAAAGTCATCGATACCGATCTCCGCTCCTGTGTGCAATACATTATCGGCATAAGCGGGCCCCGAGTGGCAGCTGGCACATTTCGCCTTATTCGTAAAGATCATTCTTCCGGCGGCGGCCGCAGTCGCATCGAAGGTTCCGGCGGGTGGTCTTGGCGCGGCAATGGAGTGTTGATAGGCCGCTAAAGCCGGTAATTTCGAAGTGATCAGATCCGGGTTATTTATCACATCGAAAAAGCCGTTCTCTACAGCGATCGGGTATTTGGTGCTGTTATTCAACCGGGGATCCGAGAAGCTTCCTTTTCCGTGCATTTCCAGGTTGGCAACAAAGCCATTCCAGTACATAATGTCCCCCCATCCGGTATACGTCGTCAGTTTAACATCCTTTAAACCAAAAGCAGCAGGGATCAGATTTGCGGCAACAGTGCCATCGGGCTTAAGGGCCTTGCCGTCCATAAATAATATCGCCGCAAATTTCCCGGGTCCCCACAGACCCAGTACCGTACGCAAGGTAGGTTCATCGACGTGAAGCAGACTCGCGACCGGCTTGGCATTGTCGGTCAGCGAAATGATCGCGCCTACATTCAGATCCCGGTTTGGCCAGCCATCTAACCGGTTCCCGATGCCGGCGGAAAATGAATTGTCGACGGTGGAATGACAGATCGCGCAGGTAACGCCTATCGCCTGGAGCTTTCCTGCCGAACTGAAGGTACCCTTGACACCGACCACCGCGCCCAATTTCAAGAGAGCCAGGGTCGTAGCGGGATCATCCAAACTGATCGTACCGGCCTGGATACCGGCAACAACATCGGGCGGCAGAGCGGTCGCATCGACCTTTAATCCCACGGCCAATGCCGTTTTGGGACTGACACCAGGTCCGTAGCCACCATTTTGTGCGCCGGCAATGGCGCTGTCGAGGTGTAAGAGACCGCTCCAGAACGATTCGTCTCCATACGTGTCAAAGCGAAAGGTCTGCTTACCATCAGCAATCTGCTGGTTGTTGTTTCCGTTGTTCTTATTTTCTTTTCTACATTCGGCGAGGATCAACACAAATAGTAGGAGCACACCTACGATCGAAATTCTTTCGTAAGTCTTCATGTCATGTCAGTTTATAGTATGTGGTAGTATTATAGATTAGAGTGGAAGAGAGTTAAAAGGGTTACAAAATTTCCCCCTTATCTTCATACTCATAAACACAACCATGGAACTGCACCTCGCGCGCACCCATTCCGATGACCCGGACTTCCGCCTGCTGGCCGGCGAGCTGGAGCAGGATCTGCGCATCCGCGACGGTGACCGGTACGAACAGCATGCCCTGATAAACGCGATCGACCAACTCCCGCACACCCTGGTTGTTTATGAACGTGAACAGCCGGTCGCCTGCGGAGCGATCCGGGACTACGAAGAAAAAACGGTGGAAATAAAACGGATGTATGTCCGGCCGGCAAGCCGCGGGAAAGGCATCGCCACTGCCCTGCTGGCGGAACTGGAGAACTGGGCCCGGGAACAGGGCTATCGAACCTGTGTGCTGGAGACCGGCAGCAACCAGCCGGAAGCGATCGCGCTCTACCGGAAGAACGGCTACCGCGATATTCCGCGGTTTGGCCGGTACAGGGACAGCGCCAACAGCGTTTGCTTCGGTAAAGAGCTTTTTCCCGTCACCCCCGAAAGCCCAGGGGCGCCAGCCCGGTCTGCTTTTTAAAGAAGTGCGAGAAATGCGCCGGTTCTTCGAACCCGAGACACCAGGCGATCCCGGAAACGGCCCAGTCCGTTTGGCGCAGCAGGATCTTCGCCTCCTGTTCCATCCGCGCGGCGATGATCTCCGTGGTGGTCTGCCCCGTAGACTCCTTGAGCACCTTGTTGAGATGGTTGACGTGCACGGCCAGGCGGTCGGCATATTCTTTCGGCGTCCGCAGACCCAGGCGGTGTTCCGGCGATTCGATGGGGAACTGTCGTTCCAGGAGTTCGATAAAAAGTGAGGAGATGCGGTGTGAGGCGTTTTGCATGGTGTGCAGCGCGGACATGGGTTGCAGCTTCTGGCCGTAATGGATCAGCTCGAGGACGAGATTTCGCAGGAGGTCGTATTTATATTTATAGTCTGACCCCATCTCCCGCAGCATCTTGCGAAAGATATACTCCGTCTCCGCGACCTGCTGTTGTGACAGCTGGAACACGGGCAGCTGGCCCGGCTGGAAGATGGGCAGGTCCTCCAGGGCGACACCGGATTTTCGCTGGGCAAGGTAATCAGGGGTGAAGATGCAAAACATCCCGGTCTGCCGCCCGTCGGCCGGCACCCAATGATAGGGGATCTTCGGCGTGGCATACAGCAACCCGTCCTGCTCGACCTCTACCACCTTATCCGCATATTCCACCCGGCTCCTGCCGCGCAGCCAGCTTATCTTGTAGTAGGCGCGCCGCGTATACGGCATGATCCGCCGGCCCGTCTCGTCGTCGATCAGCTTCTCGGTCTCGAAGATGTTGAAATGGCCGATCTCCTTTGTAAGGCCCTCGGGAAGCGGAGCCGCGCTATCCCGGTAAAAGTCATCCAAAGACGTTAATGTAGGCATCCCTTTGCTTAAGATCCGAAGTTAGCACATAATTTCCTGCGTCGAAGACCCAGGGACCTGGCCCGCGGGGAACCGGTGGGCCTCGGCGGGTTATACCTGCATCCCGCCGGAGGCCTCTATCCGCTGGCCATTGACCCAGCGGGCGTCTTCCGTACACAGGAAGGCGACGACACCGCCGATGTCCTCGGCAACCCCGGGCCGGCCCAGCGCGGTGATCGCACTGACCATCTGCTGCAACTGCTCATTGCTCCGGAGATGACCACCGCCAAAATCCGTCAGGATGGCGCCCGGGGCGACGACATTCGCCCTGATCTTCCGCACACCAAGCTCTTTTGCCAGATAACGGGTAAAGACCTCTACCGCGCCCTTCAGCGAACCATATATCGACGAACCGGGCATCGATACCCGCGTAAGACCGGAGGAGATATTGACGATCCCCCCGCCGTCGTTGATCAGCGGCAGCATCTTCTGTGTGAGGAATACCACTCCTTTGAAGTGAATGTTCAACAACTGGTCGAAGAATTCTTCGGTCAGCTCGGCCACGGGCGAGTACCCGCCGATGCCGGCATTGTTGATCAGAAAATCGAGCCGATCGGAACCGAATTGTTTGTCCAGGGTTTCTTTCAGCCGGACGATAAAAGCATCGAAGCTCCCGATCTCGCCGGTATTGAGCTGAAGCGCCGCCGCTTTTTGGCCCGACTGTTCGATCTGCGTGGCCACTTTTTGCGCTTCGCCGGCCTGGCTATTATAAGTGACAATCACATCGATCCCTTTTTCGGCCAGCCGGAGGGCCATGTCCTTCCCTAATCCCCGGCTCCCGCCGGTCACCAGGGCAATCCTATTTTTCTTTTCCATGATCCTTTGCATTTATTGTTCTGCAAAGATCAGCACGAACCGGGCCCGCTTGTTTGCGGCAAACAATCCGATACTTACATAATTCAAATAATTTTCACGGTCACACCCTTGCGAAGCGTATTGTGGACTTCCGCCAGGCGGTCGGTGGCCCGGATCAATTCTTCGATCACGTCCGGCGCCGCATCCGCGCTTACCCTCGCCGTATACCGGAAGTTTTCGCCCGGCTCCCCTTCGGCGCCAAAATCCGCGGTGCACTCCACTTCCACCGCGGAAACGGCGATATTCCTTTTACCGGCTTCGCGGTATACATCATTGCAGAAACAGGTCGCCAGCGCCAGCAACAACAACTCCCCGCCATTGACCGCAGAGCCATAACCTGTCGTCTTCACGGGCATCGAGAGCTTCTTGGCGATATCGTTGGTCTCCACCACCGTCTCCTGGGAATGAAACCGGCTTTGAATTTTCGCAGAGATTTGCATACATCATTCGTTTTAGGTCCATTGCTAAGATATCAAAAACTTATGCACCCGGGTATTGTTGTATATGGAAATAACAATATATTTGATCAAACACCACGGCTATGTTGTCCCTAAAGGCTGTTGCCTCCTCGTTTCGCGTCTCTGCCGCTCTTCTCGTCTGTGGAATACTCTTCGCCAACTGCTATTCCTACCGGATCGCCACACACGCGCAACCGGGGACCGAATTCCAGACCCGCACGGCTCATTCTTTCTTCTGGGGACTGGTGCAGAACCCGAAAGAGATCTCCACGCCTATTTGTGATTCCCTGGATGTCAACGGCGTCGCCGTCGTACAGGTGCAAAACAATTTCGGTTACTCGCTGATCACCGTGCTGACCCTCGGTATCTGGTCGCCGATAAAGCTGCAATGGAAATGCGGTAAACCCTGCCAGGTCAGCGGGCATCTCTAGCTACCCCAACACCGATCGATATGAAAATAGTAAAAACCGGTTTCACGACCTGGGAGAACAGACATGAAACCTTTGTCGAGAAGATAAAAGACCTGTATGAGCTTGCTAACGACGACAGCCTGTCCCCGATCGACAGCTACAACGATTCAACAAAAGGCCTCCAGCAACTGATCGCTCAGGCCATTGCTCAAAAGCTGCCGCTCCGGGCCCTTGGCGCCGGCTGGTCGTGGATGAAGATCGCCACCGCGGACGGCGGGATCATGCTGGACACCAAACCGCTGAACCTGATGTTCGATATCTCCGTGCCAAGCCTGGTCCCCGGCTGCAAGAGCGACCCTACGAAACTCTTCTTCGCCCAGTGCGGCAACGGTGTCTGGGAGCTGAGCCGCTATCTCCGGCCCCGCCACCTCTCTTTAAAGACCGCGGGCGCCAGCAACGGGCAAACCCTCGCCGGGATAATAGCAACGGGCGCCCATGGCTCTGCTTTCGATGTCGGCGCCGTACAGGATTTTGTCGTGGGCCTGCATATCATCGTCAGCCCCACGCGGCATATCTGGCTGGAACGGGCCTCCAACCCCGTTGTCTCCGACGCCTTTATCAAAAACCTGCAAACCGAACGCGTACAGGACGACGACCTGTTCGACTCGGCGCTCGTCAGTTTTGGCAGTTTTGGCATCATCCATGGCGCGATGATCGAGACCGAACCGCTCTTCCTGCTCGAGAGCTATATGGCCCGCATGCCCTATGATGCGACCCTGCAGCAACTCATGCAGACGCTCGATTTCAACAACGCAAAACTTCCGAACGGCAGCGAACGCCCTTATCATTTTGCCGTTTCCGTGAACCCTTATGACCTGGACGGCGGCGCTTATGTCACGACGATGTATAAACGCACCTATGCCCCCGGCTATACCCCGCCGAAGCCCAACCTGAACGGCATCGGACCCGGGGACGACGCCGCCTGTTTTGTCGGTGGGCTTACCCAGGCCATTCCCGCCCTTGTGCCTGCGCTTGTCAACAAGTTGCTGGCGGGCGCCCTGACCCCCTACTCCAGGCAAACAGGTACGCTGGCCGAGACCTTTAACAATACGATCCTGCACGGAAAGCTGCTCAGCGCGGCGATCGGTGTTCCGATAACATATATTACCCGGGCGATCGGCCTGCTGCTGGATGTCAACAAAACGGCCGGCCCCTTTTCGGGACTCTTTGCCTGTCGGTTTGTAAAGCGGTCGCCGGCAAAGCTGGCCTTCACCCGTTTCGACTATACCTGTGTGATGGAACTGGATGGCGCCTTCTCCGACACGACCTATGCCTTCTATTCGGCGGCCTGGAAAAAATTAGAGGAGGAAAAGATCCCCTTCACCTTCCACTGGGGAAAGGTGAATGAACTGAACATCGACCGGCTGACCACGATGTATGGCGACAATGTGCAGAGCTGGATCTCCGCGCGCAACAAGCTGCTCGACACCGATACCCGGCAGGTATTCACCAACGCCACCCTGAAGGCCTGGGGGCTGGATAAGTCCCTATGATAGGAGTAAGATGGCTTATTGACAATAATCGTGCAGGGCGTCCATGATCATTTTCCGGTTATCTCCGAGGGATATCGCCTTCTGCAGATCGCTGCAGATCTTCTCTTTGTCTGCGGCTGGGATATCCACCTTGCCTTTGGAGGCCATCACCGTGACATCGTCATTTTTGGACAGGACCCGGCCGCCGGCAAACTGATATTTCCGGATCCGCGCAAAGGCCCGGTTGGACAATGCATTTTTCATATAAGGCTCGATCGTCAGTGCTTTGTCGAGATCGGCAATGGCCTCATCAAATTTAAAATCGTTTAGCTTCAACGTTCCTCGCGAGAAATACGCATCTGCGAATGTGCTGTCCAGCGCGATCGCCTTTGTCGCATAGCGGATGGCGCCCGCCCTATCTTCCTCTTTGTCGGATTGGGCGCTTTTATTCATCAACTGATGCACCTTGGTTTTCACCGGATCGGAGATGACCTTCCCGTTCTTGATCATCACCCGCTCTTTGATCATTCCGGTGGAATAATACCTGACGGACGAATCGACAAGTTCTCCATGCAGGTAGTTACTGTAAAGGTCGGTCTGCCCATTGGGGAAATATCTTTTCCAGACGCCTTCTTCCCGGCCGGCTACAAATACCCCTTCCTGCTTCAGGGTGCCATCCGGATAGAATTCCCTGTCGGTCCCATCGATCACTCCGTCCTTGTAGGGCCGCGCCAATTCCTTTTGTCCGTTGTGATAATAGTGGATGACCCAACCATTGCCTTTGCCGTTGAGGAGCTGGCCTTCCGTTTGGACCTTTCCGTTGAGGTAATAGTCGATGACCCTGCCGCTGTAAGGGGCTTCATGAAAATACCAGACACCGTTCTTCTGCACCATCTGTTTGAGGGAAGGATTTTTTTTGATGCTGTCCGGTCTTGCCCGATACGCTTTTGTGAAGATAAACGCAACTCCGTTGAACCGGCCGTAGCCCAGGCGTTGCAGGGAGTCCTTGTTTTTAACGACCACCATTTCTGCAATGTCGGCGGGCGACAGATCGTCGTCGGAACCCGGATCACTTTCCACCAGGACCGAGTCGACGACATACACTAACCGGGAGCTATCGGTTTGGCCAAACACCGGGCGAACGGTGAGGAACAGGCCGAGGCCTATAAGCAAAGATTTTAAGTAACAAGGCATGGAGCAAAATAGGAAAAATTCCGGTTCTCTTTTTTACAATTTCAAACCGGAGCCAAAGAGTTACTTTGTATAAAAAAATCATGCGTCCAGCTAACCTCCTCCCGGCCGCCATGGCTACTCTTGCCTTATTCCTGGCCTGCAACCGCCCGCAAACCGCCGACCCGCTCGCCGAAGCCCGGCAAGCCATCACCGCCAGTAATGCCATCTATTTCAAAAGCTTCGCAAACAACGACTCATCTATCTTCCTCGACCGCTATGCAGCGGACTGCCGGATCATGGCGCCCAACAGCGCGCCGTTCATAGGCCGGGAAGGCGCCGAGACCTTCTTCCGGGTGGCGTATGATAAGTTCGGCCTGCGTAACGGCAGGTTCATCATCACGGACATTTATGGTGACGGCAAAGAATACGTTACGGAGGAAGGCGTCTGGCAATCCTTCGACCGCGACGGTAAGCTTTTTGACAATGGGAAATGTCTTGTTCTATGGAAGAAGACGTCGGAAGGCTGGAAGATGTTCCGCGACAGCTTCAGCAGCGATCGGGAGCAATAGGCGTAGCGATTCTTAGCGAGCCGCAAATGGTTTTTTGCGAGCCTCACATCAGTTTAGCGAGCCTTAAAGAGGTTTTGCGAGCCGCAAAAAGATGGGAAACCGCCCTTTTTTCATAACGTCTCCGCCCCAATTTTTTTTCAGCGCGGCCGCGACCAACTCCACGGGGTCATGCCCCTTCGCTTGCTGGTAATGCTTCACCGCGCTCCAGGTGCCGATATAGCCGATCAAATGCTCAAAACTCCACTCCACCTCATTCTCGAAAACGGGCGCCGCCAGATCGGTATAGGGAAAGGGAATGGTCCGGTATTGTTGATCGATGTACCGCCGTTCGCGATCCCAGAAGGGCCCTATTACGTCCCGGTAGAAGTCGTCCAGGACGGCATCCACCGCCGGCGAGAAGCGAACGAGGTCATAACCGATCACCGCCAGCACGCCGCCGGGCTGCATCGTCCGGTTCACCTCGCGGTAGAAGGCGTCGAAATCGAACCAATGGATGGCCTGGGCGACCGTGATCAGATGGAAACAAGTATCCGGGAAAGAAGTCTTTTCCGCGGGCTGCACCGAATACCCGATCTGCGGATGCGCGATGGCACTTGCGAGCTGTGACGCGCTGATGTCCGTTGCGTCCACCCGGGCGAACGACTCCGCCAGCGTCACCGCTACCTGTCCGTTGCCCGTGCCGCAATCCCAGGCCCGCTCGCGGTGTGGGACGAGAGACAAGAGAAACTCGAACAGGTCGGGCGGGTAGGCCGGGCGAAACTGCGCGTACTTATCCGAGCCGCTGGAGAAGTTATCTTTCATCTCCAAATATACCGCGAATCGGGGGGAAGGGGGTGAGACCGGCTAATCCAGGAGGCCGAACCGGCGGTGCGGCTAATCCAGGAGAAGGAAGGGGCGACGCATCACGACCCGCACCTTTCGTCCCCGTGGCACGACCCGGGGATGAACATAGATCATCAGGAGAATAAACAACGGTATCCCGGCATAGACCACGGTGTCGCCCCAGATGGCGGGGAAGACATCGATCTTCGCGTCCCCGGGATCGGCCACCTGGTAGCGCACCGGGATCGCATCCCCTTCGTGAAAAGGCAGATTGCCCGTCCCGTTGAACCAGATCGTATCTCTGCCCAAGGGGAACCAGCAGACCGAATAGTCCAGTTGTATCTGGTCGCCCGCCTCCCCCATTCCTCTGAAGGAATATACCCCGGCCGTATGCCGCGAATGCAGCAGCCACCAGCCCTTACTGGCCACGAACGGCATTGCGAACAGGAGCGCCAGCAGCAGGAACAACCGGATCTTGGTGAATCGGATCATCGGGGTCCGAATCATGGTGAATTGGATCATGGGGAATGAGGTATTCTCCACGAATATACATAAGAAAACAATGCATCCAAAACCTACTTAATTCTTTCCTTTTCCTCCCCGCCCTTTCGGCCTTTCGCGGCGATCACAGCCCCGTGCCCCAGGCTATAGGTCCGGTAAGCCAAACGCGCGATCCGGGCGATGACCTGTTCGCGGGTTTCCTCGTTCGCGGCCGCGTCGGCGACGAAGACTACGATCAGCAGGTGCTCCTTTCGCGCATTCGGGAGGGTGATGATGCCCACGTCATTGGTTGCGGCGGTGATCCCGGCGGCATTGGTGTTACTGGTGCCGGTCTTATGCGCCACGCGGGTCCCGGGTGGCAGGAGATGCACGATCCGCATCGGTCCGGTGGTGGTAGCCTCCATCATCTGCAGGAGTACCTCTCTGCTCCCCGCCGAAAGCGTCCCGCCCCGGTACAGGATCCTCAACAATTGGATCATCGCCGCCGGCGTACTCCAGTTGCGATATTGAACCTCCCATGCCCGGGCCTGTTCGTCTTCGGTCGTTTGGATGGAGATATCCTTCACCCCCAATCCCGTGATGTATGCCTGCACTTTTTCAGGGCCGCCCACGAGGCGGAACAGGACATCGCAGCCCGCATTGTCGCTTTGGCTTACCGTAAAGCGGAGGATCTCCTTCAGGGGAAGATCCACGTCCTGGCCTTTGTATCTATCGCGCAGCGGACTATACAGCTTCGCCGGCCAATCCTTTTTACCGATATGGATCTTTTTATCCAGGGAGAGTTGACCGAGGTCCACTTTATGAAGGACGAACATGGCCAACGGGAATTTATAGACGCTTTGCATTGGGAAATGCATTTGCGCGTTAAGGCCGTTGAACGTGTTGATCCCTGATGAAACCGGGTCGGTCAACTCAAGGGCGACGCCTACCCTGCCTTTCGCTTCCCTGGCGATGATCGTCAGCGAGTCGGTCAGTTGTCGATCCTGCGCCCTCCCTATAAGAGTCGATGCGAGCGCTGCCGATATGAGAATAGAGTGTTTTATTTGTTTGTTCATGTAGTTATTTATCGTACTGTCCTGTCGAATGCGGCTGTCAGCACCTCGCCGTTCCGCCGCACCTGCACCCAGATGCGATAGGCTCCGGGCTGCGGGAAGGTATAGGGAAAGCTCACCCTATTCTCCATTTTCATCTCACCCGTGCTGGCCGCCGACCTTTTCATCGCACCCGCAGGGTCCGCCGGCGTTTGCATCGCACCCGCGCTGTCCGCGGGCATTTTCATCTGCCGCATCAGCCAATCCTCGCGATCCGGCTCCTTCATCCCACGCAGCCGGTCCACCAGCCTGTCGATGCTGTCGCTGAACGCGCGTGCCTGGGGCAGCCGGTATTCGTTCTCCGTCTGGCCGATCCGCGTGATCAGTCCTTCCTGTGCCGCAACCGAGTAGGTGCCTACGGGGTGAAGATGGTTATAGGTGCTGCCGTCGTCTTTGATGATCGCCGCATGCGCCATCATCCCGAGATAGGGCTCAAGCGCTGCAGGTTTTCCGTTCTCATCCTGTACCGCAAACGACAGGCTATACAACTGCCCTGCTTCCAGGTCGCTTGCCGCGGCGTCTTCCGCGACCATCGTCGAGCCATCCTTCATCCGGACTCCTTCGCCCGGCTTCCCGCAAACGATCGCCTCCCGGTCTCTTTCTCTGCCGGCCACCGGTGTGGAGGCGGGAAGTGCAAACGCATAGGCATCATCCGGGTCGGTGTGATGCAAACTGTCTACGAGATCCTGACCGATGTCAAACGTGTCCTGTATCGTCTCGGCGAAACCGGAGAGATTGACGATATCGGCAAAGGCGAGATAACGTCCCCGGGGCAGCGGCGGTAATATCGTTCGAAAGGTAGCGGTATTCACCCGGACGGGATGCAGGTGGGCGAAGGCATCCATCGCGGGTATCCGGACGACGAAAAGATGCATCAGCTTACCGTGATCGGGGATGATATACGGCAACCAGCCCTTTCGCTGCGCCCCGGCCGTGTCGAGCTCGATGGTCAGGGCATTGACCCCGTTGTCCGACCGCAGCTGATAGGTCGCGTGCATGGGCCGGTACATGAACTGCCGGTACCGGGCTGCCCAATGCTGCCACCAGGCGTTTCCACCAAAGACGATCAGCGAAGAAAAAAGCGCGGCCACGATCATCGCAACCCGCTTCGACCGCCGGCGTCCGGCGCCCACTTCCTCCCCCCTGCGGGTAACGCCATCGGCTACGCTTGAGCCGACGATGGTCAGCAGGAGCACGAAGAGCAGGATCCCCAGTCCCGCCAGGATGTAGCCTGTCGCGGCCGGCAGTTTCTTTTGCGCCGTAGAAACCGCCACGATCGGCACGACCAGATCGCCGCTTCCAAGACTGCCGCTGACATGCAGCAGGATGCTCGAAGAGCCGTCATTCATCAGCCAAACGATTCCCTTGTATTGACCGGGCTGACCGGCCACCGCCGCCAGCCTGTCTGGGGATGGTGCCCCGTTGCGGCCTGAATAAAAGAAGATCGGTTGAGCGGACACGGTGACCGTCCCGCCGTTCTGGAGGAATACCGTCACCTGCGCGGTGCCGGGGATGACATCCGGCGGTTTCACGCTCACCAATAAACGATAAGGTCCGGCGGTTCCCTCCATCGACACATCGGGATTGCCGACATGCGCGGCCAATGGACCCCAGGAAAGTGACAGTAAGACCAGCAACCCGATCAATTTCTTCATACGCGAAAGTTAACGTTGAATAGTTTGCATCCACCGGCCCCAGCGAAGACTGATGCGGGCAAAAATCCAGCCCAGCACCACGGCGACGCTCAACCCCTGCAGCAATGCCGGCAAGGGCGAGAGATCACCCGGCCGGAACTTATAACGGAAGGGGGCATTCGGGGATAGTCCAAAATAGTAGGTATCGGCTGTGAAGAACCAGTTGCGGGCATGGGGCGACTCCTGCAGAAAGCCGCTCAGCGGATACTGTACGGCAAACAGCAACCCGACAAAGGCGAGGCTCAGCCAAAAGGCTTTGAGCCAATCGTTTGCTTTATTCCGTTGCAGGATCAGGTCCATGGCCATCGCCGGGATGATCACCAGTGCGGGAAAGTTGGCCGGCTGGAAATGGGTGAGATGGGTAAGGATCGGCCCCAGTTTCGGCTCCGCGGGAAACAGCGGGAGGATCCAGTTGCAACCGCCTACCAGCAGGAAATAGCCGCCGGTTACCGCCGTCATCCCCCATTTCATGCGTAACGCGCGGCCAAAAGCAGGCAGCAGCAACAGGCTGGCCATCGCTGCGACGACATAGAAAGTGGCGCTTCTCATCGCCCGGACATGCAGATAGTCGGTGAGCAGGGTGTAGAGCATGGTCAGCAGGCTCAGCGCGCTGATCACAAAAAGAGTTTGCAGCAGGGCCCGCCGTTTTGTATCGGGCCCATCGGGCTGATCCGCATTCAGAAATTTACAGATGCTTACACAGGCGCCGAGCTGCAAACAGATCATCCCCATGGCGAGCAGCGTATGTGGCGGTGAAAGGATCGTTACGTCGAGTCCGTAGGCGTTATGCCACCAGTCATCGAACGGCGCCGAGGTCAGCATGGCGATGGCGCCCCAAATGCAAAAAAGGCTGCCCAGCGGACTGTAGAAAATGCCCCAGACCCGGATATCCGTCGCTTTGGCGGCTTCTTTCCGAAAGAACGAGTTGTACAGCACCTGGATACCCGAGAAGAGACCGGCGAAAATGGCCCCGAGATAGATGAGGATATGGGGTGGGGAGAGAAACTTATCCCGGCCGATGGTCCGGTGCCAGGAGATATCCCATAGGATGCCGACGATCGTCAGCAGGGACGCCAGCGATACGGCGTAGATGGAAAGCGGGATGGATGACCTGCGGGATAAGGCTCTGGGCTGTGTCACGGCAGGCGAAGACGACAGCGGAGAAGGAATCGTTAGGGACATAAGATGACGGTTCTGTCATCAAATATATATAAAAAAAGCCGCCCAGGACGGGCGGCTTCGGTCTATATTCAGGGGGTAAAAAGGGGCTTAGCTATTCAGTACCCTGGACTGGCTCAGGTACTTTTTCGAAGGATAGTAAATAAACCAGCAGCTGCCGTTCTTTACTACCGGGATGATCTGCGTGGTCATCTCCGTGGGAATGGCCGGGCATCCAAAGGTGGTACCCATCACTCCGTATTTTTTCAGGATGCGCTTGCTTACATAACCTGCGCCATGGATCACCACCGCACGCTTCAGGGCGTTGTTGTTAAAACCCTGGTCGACACCATTGATCCGCAGGGAGATCCCGTTGATGCCCGTATAGGTTCCCGTGGTAACATAAAACCCCAGGCTGCTCTTACAGGATTCCATCTGGTTCGAAAAGGAAGTGGCATATTCTTCGCCGGAATTGATCCCGTGGGCGACAAAGGTTCTATATAACATCCGGCGGTTGCGTACATCGATCACATACAGCCGCTGATTGCTCGAAGACTGGCTGAAATCACAGATCGAAAGGATATTCGTCTTACGCAACAGACCTTTTTTCTTCAACTTGTAGTAGCCGGTCCACGCATACATAAAGGCCTTGCGGCTCAAACCGGAATCTTCCAAATCCATCTCATCATAGATGCTCGACGCCGTGGCGACGATCATCCGCATCTCAGCCTTTTTTGCTTCGGCTTCGGCGCTGGCCTGACGGTTCTTTTCCATCGACCGGCTGTGGGCGATGATAGAGGAAGTAGAGATTCGAATACTGGCGTGCACCCGGAAGGAAGAGAGTGAAAAAATTACCATGACTAGGAAGAGTCTGGTTTTGGGGGTAGGGTTACACTTTTTCATGACTACGGATTTGAGATATAAGGTCCAACCGCCATACCAGAATTCAAACGATTGTTTCTCAGTCTGGTACCGGTGTGCCAAAGTCGGGATTTTTCCAGGATCGGGAAGGGCGGTGCTTTTTTGGGAAAATGCGCTCAAAAAAGGTATAAAAATCAGGAAGAAACCTCTCCTGGGGAATTTCCTTCCCATCGCCGCTCCTGCCTGCACTGGCATACAATTTTACCCGATACTATAATGAAGGCTTTCTTTTTACGCATCGATACTATTTATCGCTTTACCCTCCGGTTCTTCCGGGAAGCCTTCGTCCCACCCTACGAATACAAAGCGGTATGGAATCAATTCTTTGAAGTGGGGATCCGTTCGCTATCCATTATCACGCTGACCGGGTTTATCACCGGGCTCGTATTTACGAAACAGTCCCGCTCCTCCCTCGCCGAGTTTGGCGCCACTTCCTGGCTTCCGTCCCTGATGGCCATCGCCATCATCCGCGCGTTGGCGCCGCTGGTGACCGCGCTGATCATCGCCGGGAAAGTGGGATCCAATATCGGAGCGGAGCTGGGATCGATGAAAGTGACCGAACAGATAGAAGCCATGGAGGTCTCGTCCACCAATCCATTTAAATTCCTGGTGGTAAGCCGGATCCTCGCAACGACCTGCATCGTGCCGGTACTGGCGATCTATATGGGGTTCGTCGGGATGCTGGGAGCTTTTCTGAACGTCTACCGCAATGAACAGACCAGCTTCACCTCCTTCTTTCAGGCCGCCTTTGTACGGATCAACTTCATCGATATCTATGTCTTGGTGGCTAAATCGGCCATCTATGGCTTTACCATCGGGCTTACCGGCTGTTTCAACGGGTATAACGCCGACCAGGGAACGGTGGGAGTCGGCCGCGCGGCCAACACCTCGGTGGTGGTATCCATGTTCCTGATATTCGTCGAAGAGATGATCATCGTCACACTGGTTAACAACTATTTGAAATGACCGACAACGCCGACCATACCCCCGTCATCCGCACCCGCAACCTCCGTAAGTCCTTTGGTCCGCTGGAAGTACTGAAGGGTGTCGATCTCGATGTCTGCAAGGGAGAGAACGTGGTGGTGCTGGGGCGCAGCGGAAGCGGCAAATCGGTTCTTATCAGGATCATCGCCGGTCTGCTCTCCCCTGATACGGGTTCGGTGGAGGTGTTGGGCAACGACATCGGAGCGCTGGATATCCGGCAGCTGCGTACGCTGCGTACCCGCATCGGGTTCTCCTTCCAGAGCAGCGCGCTCTATGACGGGATGAACGTCCGCGCCAACCTGGAATTTCCGCTGGTCCGCAACAAACGGCATCTGAGCCGCAAAGAGATCGACGCGGCCGTCGCGCAGGTGCTGGACGATGTCGGGCTTTCAGCGACGATCGACCAGATGCCGGCCGAGCTTTCCGGCGGTCAGAAAAAACGGATCGGCATCGCCCGCACCCTGATCCTGCAGCCGGAGATCATGCTTTATGACGAACCCACGGCCGGCCTCGATCCGGTAACCAGTGTCGATATCAACGAGCTGATCAACGAAGTGCAGCATCGTTATAACACGAGCTCGGTCATCATCACGCACGATCTCACCTGTGCAAAGGCCACGGGCAATCGGATCGTGATGTTGTCGGAAGGCCGTTTTCTTCGCCAGGGCAGCTTTGAAGAGGTATTCGACACGACCGACCCGCGGATAAAGGATTTTTATAAATATAACTTCATCGAAAAGGCATGAACGAAATAAACGCATCAAAAAGACTGGCCGTAGGGATCTTTATCGTCCTCGGCCTGGTGATCCTGATCGCCGCGGTGTTCACCATCGGCGGCCAGCACAAGGCTTTTGTAAAAAGCGTCCGTGTCCACATCCTGTTCGACGATGTGCAGGGATTGCAACCCGGCAATAATGTCTGGCTGTCGGGGATGAAGGTCGGCACGGTCAAATCGATCGATTTCTATCACAACAGCCAGGTTGCCGTGACGCTCAACATCGAAAAGAAGGCCCAGCCGCATATCGCCGCCGACGCCAGGGCGCGGATCAGCACGGACGGACTCATCGGTAACAAGATCGTGGTCATCAGCGGCGGCACCGACAACGGAAAAGTCATCGCCGACAACGACAGCCTTCGCAGCGAACATCTGGCAGGTACGCAGGAGATGTTCGCCACGCTGCAGGCCAGCAATGCCAATCTCCTCGAGATCACCGGCAATCTCAAAACGATCACCCGGCGGCTAAGCGATGGAGAGGGGACCCTTGGACGACTCATCAACGATCCGGCCATCGCCGATCACCTCCGCTCATCGATCGATCATCTCCGCACCGCCGCCGCCAATGGCGAAACCCTTGTCGCCAATCTCGAAGACTTCTCCGCCCGGCTCAAACAACCCGATGGTCTCGCCAGCCAGCTGGCTACCGATACTACAGTCTTTAACCGGATAAAGGGAGCCGTTGCCCGGCTCAATCAGGCTGCGGCGGAAGCGGGCGCCTTCACCTCTTCGCTAAAGGAAGCCGGTGAGGGTTTGAACAATAAGAACTCCCCGGCGGGCACGCTGCTGCATGACGAAGATGCCGGGGCCGATCTGCAGCGAACGTTAAAGAACCTCCGCATCAGCAGTAAGGAACTCAGCGACGACCTCGAGGCGATTCAGCATAATTTTCTGCTGCGCGGTTTTTTTCGCAAGCGGGAGAAAGAAGGAAAGCAATAACGCTGGGGAATATTTACCTCATCGGCCATGGCATCTGTTTTGTCTCTTCTTCCCAGTGAAACCATTTCATCAAAAGATCGGCGCATGGTATCGGGACGGCGCCACCGAATTCATCGTCTGGGCGCCGCTGGCAAAAAGCGTCGACCTCGTCCTGGGAGAAGCGCGCCACCCCTTGCATTCCGACACCGGCTATTGGAACATAACCCTCCCCGTTAGTCCGGGAGACCGGTATGGCTTTAGCATCGACGGTGGAAAGACCCTGGCCGACCCCGCCAGTTTCAGCCAGCCCGATGGCGTGCATGGAAGGTCTGCCGTGGTCAACCGCGATCTCAACTGGAAGGACGATGGCTGGCAGGGGTTATCGCTGAGTAATGCGGTGATCTACGAACTGCATACCGGCGCCTTCTCCCCGACCCATGACTTCGATGGGGTCATCGAGCGGCTCGACTATCTGCAGCAGCTGGGCATCAATGCCATCGAGCTGATGCCCCTGGCGCAGTTCCCCGGCGACCGCAACTGGGGTTATGATGGGGTTTATCCTTTTGCCGTCCAGCATTCTTATGGAGGCGTCGATGCCTTCCGCCGGCTCGTGGATGCCGCGCATGGCCGGAACATCGCCGTTATTGTCGACGTGGTCTATAACCACCTCGGCCCCGAGGGCAGCGGCCTGCATCATTTTGGACCTTATTTTACGGATCGATACAAAACGCCCTGGGGCAGCGCGTTGAATTTCGACGGGCCCTGGTCGGACGGCGTGCGCAATTTTTTTCTGCAGAATGCCCGGATGTGGCTCGAGGAGTATCATGCCGACGGGCTGCGGCTCGATGCGGTGCATGCGATCGTGGATCCCAGCGCCATCCCTTTTATCCAGCAGCTTCGCGAACTGGCAACGGATATCGGCAAACAAACCGGCCGCCGCAAGCTGGTCATCGCCGAAATGGACCTCAACGATCCCCGGTTTATCAACCCACCCGCAAAAGGCGGCTATGGGTTGGACGGTCAATGGAACGACGAGTTCCATCACGCCCTGCGCGCCCTGCTGACGGGAGATACCCGCTCGTACTACGAAGACTTTGGCCAGCTGGCCCATCTCGAAAAAGCCTTCCGGCATACCTATGTCTATGACGGCGTCTATTCCCCGCACCGGAAACGGACCTTTGGCGGCCACGCCGACAACAATCCCTATGATCAATTCGTCGTCTTCGCCCAAAACCACGACCAGGTGGGTAACCAGGCAAGGGGCGAACGCCTGGGCGCCTGGCTGAATATGGAACAGCTGAAGCTCGCAGCGGCCACGGTCCTGCTCTCGCCTTATACGCCGCTGCTGTTTATGGGCGAGGAATATGGCGAGGCGCACCCCTTTCAATACTTTACCCAATTCAGTGACCCGCACCTGATCGACTCCATCCGCAAGGGAAGGGCCGCCGAGTTTGCCGGCTTCGACGACGGCTCTCCCCTACCCGATCCGCAGGCCGATGCCACCTTCGAAGAGAGTGTACTGGCCTGGTGGCAGACGGCCGAAGACCCCGGAGACACCCTGCTGAAATACTACCAGCAGCTTATCCGCCTTCGTCAAACGCGGCCGGCCCTGCAGGGCCGCACCCGGGATACGATGATCGTCCACCCGGGCATCCGTCAGACCCTGGCCATCGAACGAAAGATCCTCAACGACCATGTCTTTATCTGGCTTCACTTCGGGGACCAGCCGGTCGTCCATGATAACATCACCTGGCAGCATCTGACAAAGATCTTCGACTCGGCCGATGCCTGCTGGCATGGCCCCGGCGCCACCGCCGCCATCGATCTGCCTTCCGGCGCTCCGATCCGGATCGCCCCGCATTCCGTCGTCGTTTACGAAAAGAAAACCTGAGCCTATGTTCCTTCCCACCGCCACCTACCGGATCCAGTTGAACGATCAGTTTACCCTCACGGACCTCGAGGCCATACTCCCCTACCTGCACGACCTGGGGATCACCGCGATCTATGCCTCGCCGCTGACCACCGCCATCAAGGGCAGCCAGCATGGCTATGATGTCATCGACCCGCTGGTGCTCAGCGTCGAGATCGGCACGGAAGAACAATGGCATCGGCTAACCCTGACCCGTAAACGGCTGGGCATCGGCTGGATCCAGGATATCGTTCCCAATCACATGGCCTACGAGCAGAACAACCCCTGGCTTTATGACGTCCTGCAGCGGGGCGGGGACAGTCGCTACTACGACTGGTTTGATATCTTTACCGAACATCCTGTCCAACTCCCCGGACAGCGCCTGATGGCACCCTTTCTCGGGCAGACCCTCACCGAGTGTCTGCGGAAAGGAGAGCTGAGTCTGCAATTCACTTCCCGGGGTTTTGTCATCCGATATTTCAATACGGATCTTCCCGTCGCCATCCCGCTCTATCGCTGGATCCTCACCGTCGCGGAAGGTTGTCCCGCCGACGGGCTGTCCTCGCTCGACGCGCTCGAAAAAGCGGTAACCGCCGATGCGGAGGTGTGGACCGCCGTCCTGAAGGAATGGCTGCAATGGGTGGACGCCAATGCCGGGTTCCGCGGCTTTATCGCCAATCGGACCGGTTTTGTCAATCATCGTGTCCATCTCCTCGAATCCCTGCTGCAAAATCAGGCGTACGTGCTGACGCATTACCGCCTCGCCTCGACCCATATCAACTACCGCCGTTTTTTTACGGTCAACAGCCTCATCTGTCTCCACATGGAGAAGGAAGCCGTATTCACGGCCTGGCATGCGACCGTCCACCGCTGGCATCGACAAGGGTGGATCGACGGGCTGCGCGTCGACCATATCGATGGGCTCGCCGACCCCAAAAAATATTTCGGGCGGCTGAAGCGGCTCT
Organism: Puia sp.; assembly: GCF_036500295.1. NCBI lineage: Bacteria > Pseudomonadati > Bacteroidota > Chitinophagia > Chitinophagales > Chitinophagaceae > Puia > Puia sp. The sequence goes on from NZ_DASYCH010000070.1 coordinate 116,132, forward strand.
TTGGCGAAGACTGTTATGTCATTGTCGAAAAGATCCTCAGCCGGGGTGAGACGCTGCCGGAAGACTGGCCGGTGCAGGGTACGACGGGGTATGATTTTCTGGCCGACGTGAGTCAACTGCTGACCGATGCCGATGGCAGCCGGGAGTTGCTCGCGTTCTACCGGGAGAAGGTGATCGATCCCGGTGATTATGAAGAGCTCGTCTACCGGCGCAAGCATGGCTATCTGATGCGGAACATGGGCGGCGAATGGGAGAACCTCCTGCATGGCCTGCTCGCCCTCCCGGAGATCCAGGCGGCCAAACCGGATAAGGAACGGATAAAACAGGCCCTGGGCATCTGGATGGCTTCCTTCCCCACCTACCGGGCTTATCCGGATGCCGACGGGCTGAGTGAGGCCGATGGCGAGATGTTCAGCAGTAGCCTCGACCGCGCCCGGCAATACGCGCCGGAGCTGGCCCCCGAGCTGAACCTTTTTGCCACGCTTGGCGAAAACGAACCCGCCCTTTGTTTTCTGCGCCGGCTGATGCAGTTTACCGGCCCGCTCGCCGCCAAGGGCATCGAAGACACCGTCTTTTACGTCTATAACCCCTATATCGCCCATTGCGAGGTAGGCGACTCACCCGCTATCCCGGGCATCGGCACAGAAGAGTTCCACCGCCGGATGCAGCGGCGACTGGCCACCCAACGCCATTCCCTCAATGCGACGAGCACCCACGATACTAAGCGCGGCGAGGACGCCCGTATCCGGCTCAGCTATCTCAGCGCCATTCCCCGGGAATGGACAAGCGCCGTCACCGGCTGGAGGCAGATGAACCGTCGCCTGGTGGTTGCCGTCAACGGCCGGCCGGCCCCCACGCCAAACGATGAATACCTGATCTACCAGGCCCTGCTTGGCGCCTGGCCCGATGATGGCCATGTCACCGAAGCGTTTCGCCAGCGATTTGCGGGCTACCTGACCAAGGCGTTGCGGGAAGCGGATACCGAAACTCATTATACCGATCCTGATGAAGCTTACGAAGGACAATGTCAGGGCTTCGTCGCCGCGATCCTTCAACAAGGGTCCTTATTTCTCGAATCGTTTGTTCCTTTTGCCCGGAGCGTGTTGCGCCGCAGTTCCGTCTACTGTTTGTCGCAGCAGCTGTTGAAGCTAACGGCCCCGGGTGTCCCCGATATCTATCAGGGCGCCGAGGAATGGGAGACGAGCCTGGTGGATCCCGACAATCGCCGGCCCGTGGATTACGAGGGGCGTGCCGCGTTACTCGCGGGGCTGCGGGCGGCCGGGGCGGTCAGTTGCGCGGCCGCGTGTCAGTATGCCCGCGACCATTGGCAGTCGGGCGCCGAAAAAATGTATACGGTTTGGCGAGGTTTAGGAGTTCGCAACCATGTGCAGGAGGTATTCGCCAATGGCGAGTATCTTCCGCTGAGCACCGACGGGCCGCTGCTCGCGTATCTGCGGCGGTATGAGGGGGATTGGGTACTCGTTGCGGTGCCGTTGATCCGGCGTGAGACGATCTTTCCTTCGCCGGTGTCGATTATGCTCCCGGCTGAAGCGCCGGGTCGCTGGACCGATGCTTTCACCGGGGAAACGCTCCAGGCCACCGGGACAGACACGCGCTCTGGCTCGCGGGTCCTCGCCTGGCCGCGGGGACTTACGGCCTGGCCTGTGGTCCTGGCGACCGCGCGATAGTGTATCTTTAGCTCAAATCACCGACCATGTCCCTGCTCGTCCTCGTCCGTCA
>NZ_DASYCH010000071.1:0-49780 GCF_036500295.1 Puia sp.
ATGATCCACGAATCATTCGTGGTGGACTTTGTGCGGCGCATCCGCGCGGTGTCGGACCAGATGGACCCCTCCTTTTTCGAGATGACCGTGGTCATGGCCTTCGACTACTTCGCTGCGCAGCAGGTGGATATCGCCATCGTAGAAGTGGGGCTTGGCGGCCGGCTCGACAGCACCAATATCATCATCCCCGAACTATCGGTCATCACCAATATCGGCATGGATCATATGAACCTGCTGGGAAATACCCTTTCGGCCATCGCCTTCGAAAAGGCGGGGATCATCAAAAAAGGGATCCCGGTGGTCATCGGCGAACATCATCCCGAGACCGCCCCCATCTTCCAACAGCGCGCCCATGAAGAGGAGGCGCCCATCCGCTTTGCCGACCAACAACGCTATGTCACGGACTGGAAATATCAGCGGCATACCCTCGTGGCCGAGGTGACGACCTCGCCGGTGGCGAACGATGTGACCTTCTATACCCTTGACCTCGCAGGGATCTATCAGACGAAGAATCTCGTGACGGTGCTTGAAGCAGTCACACTACTGTCCGGCAAAGGCTGGAAACTGGATCACAAGACGGTGGCCCGGGCACTGACAAAAGTGAAAAAGCTAACAGGACTCCATGGCCGCTGGGAAGTGATCCATGAGCATCCCGACGTAGTACTGGATGTCGCGCACAACGAAGACGGCATCCGCCAGCTGCTCCGACAGATCGAGGTGACAGACCACGAAGAACTGCATATCGTCCTGGGCATGGTAAAGGACAAGGCCATAGACACCGTGTTGAGCATACTCCCGCGGCAGGCGACCTACTATTTTACGCGGGCGCAGATCCCTCGGGCGTTGCCGGAAGAGGAACTGGCGGCTCAGGCTAGCGCCGTCGGGTTACGAGGACATGCCTACCCTACCGTCGCCGAGGCGGTTGCCGCGGCACGGGGACATGCCCGGCCGCGCGACCTTGTGATCGTCTGCGGCAGCGTGTTCGTCGTGGCAGAAGTTTGACAGGCGCTATTCCACACGGAAACAGGTTCTACTCCACGCGGAGGTTGTCGACGGGGTTGACCCTTGCCGCCCGCCAGGCCTGGATGCCGATGGTGAGGAAGGAGATTGCCAATGCGGCGAAGGCGGTGACGGCAAAGACCCACCACCCCACCTCGATGCGATAGGCGAAATCCCGCAGCCATTTATTCATGATCATCCAGGCGATGGGCGTGGCAATGACAGCCGCGACTCCCACGAGACGCAGGAATCCGCCGGTCAGCAGGCCGACGATGGTGGCGGTGGACGCCCCGAGGATCCGGCGGATACCGATCTCCTTTAGCCGGTTGGTGGCCGAGAGCGCAGCCAGCCCGAACAATCCCAGACAGGCCAGGAAGATAGAGATGCCGCCGGCGCAGGCGATGATATTCCCCCAGCGGGTCTCGGATCTGTAAAAGCGATCCAATTGCTCGTCGAGGAAGTTATAACGAAAAGGAATCTCCGGGTTTATCCGCCGCCAGGCGGTGGCCATTTTGTTCAGCACGGCAGAGGGGTCGCCGGCGCGAAGGTGGATGAAGAAGACCGATGGATTGAAACTGGCGGGCATGGAGAATAACTGGGGGCGGACTTTTTTGTTCAGGCGTTCGAAATTAAAGTCCCGGACCACCCCAATGATGGTCTTATACTGTTGCGGCCGTCCCGGCCGGGCCATTGTTTTCAGCTGCTGACCGATGGCCTGCTGTGGCGCCACGCCCAGGTCCTCCCGCGCAAGCGTCTCGTTGACGATGACATTTCCCACGGTATCGGATGTGATCGCGCTGTTGAAGTTGCGGCCGGCGATCAGGCGCATGCCCATCACCGGTAAAAAATGTTCGTCGACGGGGTATTCGATCACGCTTTTCTTTTTTCCATTGAAATCATATCCCCCGCCCATATATCCCTGGCCTTCGCCAAGCCCCAGCTCAGAGGCGGCGATGCCCATGATGGCCCGGTCGCCGGCCAGCGTCTCCCGGAACAAGGGGTAGGCGGCGTTTGCACCGATCTCGTCCGCATGGATCATCACGGTATTCTCCTTTATCAACCCCAGATCCCGGTTCCGCATGAAATTCACCTGCCGGATCATGACGGCGGTGGCGATGATCAGGCCGATGGATAACACGAATTGAACCGTGACCAGACTTTTTGTAAACAGATTGGAGCCGCCCAGTTTGATCTTTGCCTTCAGCACTTCCACGGTATTAAAGCCCGAGAGGACCAGCGCGGGATAGAAACCGGCGAGCAGCCCGACCAGCAGGGTGAGCCCGGTCAACATCCAGCCAAACTGCGGAAAGAGCCGGAGCGAGAGTTCGAGATGCCGGCCGGCCAGCTGGCTGAACCAGGGTAACAGGATCAGGGCCAGGCCGCAGCCGATGAGAGTCGAGAGAATGCTGAGCAATACCGATTCGGTGAGGAACTGCCCTATCAACTGACGACGGAAGCCGCCAAAGACCTTCCGAACCCCCACTTCCCTTGCCCGGCCTGCACTGCGGGCGATGGCCAGGGTGGTAAAATTGATGGATGCGATGACGAGGATGCCGGTGGCGATGCCGATCAGGATCCAGATATTCTTTGGGTCGGTGGTGTTTTCACCGTCTTTCACGGTGACATCCGTATGCATGTTGAGCAGGGGCTGCAGGACATAACGCGCTGCTACCTTTTTTGCCTTGCGATAGTCCTGGTTCTCTTCTGGAAAATGCTGGCGGCGGAACTCCGCGAGGCTTTGGCTTTGCCGGGGCAGGCGGCTGCCGGGCCGCAGGAGGACGAAGGCCTGGTCGCCGAAGATCATGTGCCAGTTGGCGGAGGAGTTGAGACGTGTGGTATCCGTTTTTTCGAGATATTGATAGCTTCCCAATACGTCGAAGGAGATGCTGCTGTTGAAGGGGATATCCTCGGCGACGGCCGAGACGGTGAAGGGGTGAAAACCGCTGTCCGTCTTTATGGGGAGTATTTTGCCAACGGCGTCTTCGGTTGCAAAGAGTTGTTTGGCCTTGCTGCGGGTGATGACCACGGAGTATGGGTCCTTCAGTGCCTGCCCGGGATTGCCGGCGAGGAGAGGAAAAGAGAAGACGTTAAAGAACCCGTCATCGGCAAAAACCATCCCGATCTGCGTGATGCCGTTGTTGCCCCGCATGAATTTCTTATCACCCTGAGAAACGCGTACGGCTTCCGCTATGTCGGGGAAGGCCTTTTTCATCGCCGGCACGAGTGCGACGTTGACTTCAGCGGTGGCCAGGTCCTGGCCGTCATCGCGGGTATAGCGGGTGGTCAGGCGATAGATGCGGTCGGCGTTGGCGTTGAATTTATCGAAGCTGAATTCGCTGATGGCGAAAAAGAGGATGAGACTGAAGCAGGCGAGGCCGATGGAGAGACCGGAGACGTTGATGATCGAAAGGACTTTTTGTTTGGACAGACTGCGGATCGCGATGCGGATATAGTGCCGGAGCATAGAATTGGTTTTGGGGCCAATCTACGAATGTTTTCGTTTAAGTACGAAATATTTCGTTTATTTTTTTAGGCGGCGCTTGGAAGGGTAATTTTTTTGGGGGAGCGGGTTTGGGGGGATTGTTTTTTCAGGGTCAGTGCCTTGGGGGATTGTTTGGGGGGCAGATGGGCCGGGGCGTTACCACTGAAGGAGGCCGAGGCGGGTAAGGGCGTAGAGCAGGGCGGTGACGTGCATGCTTTGGACGATGCCGTTTTCGCGGAGGAGTTGCTTTAGTTCGTCAGCGCTGTACAGATAGACCTCGATCTCTTCGTTGAAGTCGAGGTGCTGCTCCTGCTCTTTCCTGCCGCCGGTGGCGAGATAGAAATGCGCCCAGTTGTTGTTGGTGGAGGGGTTGGCGGAGGTTTTGCCGATATATTCGACGGTGTCGAAGGAGTAGCCGGTTTCTTCGGCGAGTTCGCGGCGCAGGGCCGACTCGAGGGTGGGGTCGGTGGGGTCGACACAGCCGCCGGGGAGTTCGAGATTGGTGACGCCGAGGGCATGACGGTACTGGCGTTCGAGAATGAACTTGCCGTCGGCGGTGAGGGCGACGGCGATGACCCAGGTGGGGAATTCGTAGACGTAATAGGGTTTGATGATCCGCCCATCGCGGGTTTCGCAGGTGTCGCTGCGAAGCGTGAACCAGGTATCTTTAAAGAGGTATTCGGAGGAGAGCGTTTTCCAGCTGAGATCTTTCATCGGGAGTTTTTGTTTGAGGCGCCCGCGCTTATGCGGGACATTGGCGCAGCGGGCGCTTACCAGTTATTTCGTTCCCGCAGGCTGGTTATATGGGCGACGTGATGGCGGCTGTGCCAGGCGTACATGCCCAGCAGGAACCAGAGCGTCATGACCTTATCGGCTTCGGGGTGATAGACCTCGCGTTCCCATTCCGCGAGCGTCAGGTCGCTGATGGTCGCATACCACCGCGTGTGCAAGGCGTAAAGCAGCGTGATGGAGACGTTGATCGGGATGATCTGCACATCCTTGAGCAGGGCCCAGGACTTTTCATCGTAGGGGCGGATGGCGGGTTTGTTCTCGGTCAGGCCCAGGCGGAAGCGGCAATAGGCATTCATGTGGCTGTCCGCGACATGATGCACCAGCTGCTGCACGGTCCAGCCGCCATCCCGGTAGGGGGTGAGCAATTGGGCTTCGTCGAGATTGAGGATGGAATTCTCCAGGGACTGGGGAAGGAACCGGATATCGTTGAGCCATGCCTGTTTCTGGTGTTCGGAGTAAGGCTTCGGTTCATACTGCCCGACGGGATAACGCAGATCTGTAGTGGTTGTGCTCATATCGGAATGCTTGATTTTAGTGTTCCGCTCGCAGGTCGTGCCCGGTGAGCTGGATGAATACATCTTCCAGGTTGGCCTTTTTGACCTCCCTGGGGCGTTCGAAACCGGCGGCCACGAGGTTGTCGATCAGCCGGTCGGGCGATTCCAGGGCAATGATCTTTCCCGAGTCGATGATCGCGACGCGGTCGCAGAGGATCTCCGCTTCGTCCATATAGTGGGTCGTGATGATGACGGTCGTGCCTTTGGCGCGAATCTCTTTTATCAGTTGCCAAAGGTTTCGACGCGCCTGGGGGTCGAGGCCCGTGGTCGGTTCGTCGAGGAAGATGATCCGCGGCTGGTTGATGAGGGTGGTCGCGATGGAGAAGCGCTGTTTCTGGCCGCCGCTGAGTTCCTTGAACTTAGCCTTTGCCTTGTCTCGGAGGTTGACGCGGTCGAGGACTTCGAGCGGGTGAACCGTCCGGTTATAGAGGCCGCCGAAGAGCTGGATGAGTTCGGTCAGGTTGAGGCCGGGATAGTAGCCGGAGGTCTGCAGCTGCACGCCGATGATCTTCTTTATTTCGCCGGGGTCTTTGTCAAGGTCGAAGCCGTCCACCGTCACCTTGCCGCTGGTTTTGTCGCGGAGTGTTTCGATGATCTCCAGGGAAGTGGATTTCCCGGCGCCGTTGGGTCCCAGTAAGCCGAAGATCTCACCTTCCGCCACGTCGAAGCTGATGCCTTTCACCGCCTCGAAGTCGCCATATTTTTTTGTGAGATCCTTAACAGAAATGATGGTCTTTGCCATAGTCGCAAGTTACGCTATTTGGCAAAGATCTGGGTAAAGAAGATGTTCCCATTGCGGCCGAAGGCGAGGCCGATGCCGGTGAGGCGGAAGTCGCCTTCGATATTGCGGCGGTGGCCGGGGCTATGGAGCCAGCCGTCGACGACCTCGTGTGCGGACATGGGGCCGGAGGCGACATTCTCGGCGGCGATATGGAGGGGGCCGAGCTTTTTGCGGATGCGGTCGATGCGGTCGTGGAAGCCGTCATGCCCGAAGGGGGATCGTCCCGACAGCATATCGCGGCTATGCCCCAGGGCTACGGAGGAGATAAAAGAATTGGGTTGCAGCGGGGGGCGGCCGATGGCGCGGCGGTGTTGGTTGACGAGGCGGAGGATCTCGGTGGACATGGAGGCCGCCGGGGGGCGGGTTGCGGGGACCGGGGACGGCTGTACGACGGACGAGGAACGGGTGGCGGGGACCGGGGACGGCTGTACGACGGACGAGGAACGGGTGGCGGTGGAAGGCAGGTGGGTGGCCCGGGCGAGGGCGCCGATCGTGATGGAAGGGGCATTTGATGGCGCCGGCGCGGCATACAGCGTAACGGCCAACAGAACAAATAAAAATAATATCCGGGTGGACAACATATCCCAAAAAATGCCAAAATGGTGCCAGAAACCCCATAGCTTTACAAAGCTAATCTGACATTACTACTATGGAAAGCGTCTTAGACAATCCCGTGTGGTCGGCCTTGAATACGGCACAGGCCGGCTTTGCACTTGGCACCGACAGAGCCAAAAGATACAAACCCGAGGTATTGCCCTTTGTGGGGTTTGCGCTGGAAGCAGAGGCGTTGCTGGTGGACCCGTTTATCACCACGGGCGAGAATTTTTATATCGTCGGCCGCCTGCCGCGGCTGCCGGAGAACTGGACACTGGAATTCGAGTTACCCTGTGCCCAGTTGCTTGCGCCGGAGGATCTCCGGGCGCTACCCCCCATCACGGAGGAGCTGATCACGCTGCGGGAAGAAGACAAGGAGGAGATGTACCGGCTGATCACGGGGGTGCAACCGGGCTACTATCATCCCGATACGCGTCAGCTGGGAAATTATTACGGGCTCCGCAAGGAAGGAAAACTTGTCGCCATGGCGGGCGAACGGATACGGATCAGCGGCTTTAGCGAGATCAGCGCGGTCTGCACGCTGCCGGGATATACCGGTCGCGGGTATGCGCAGCAGCTGATGGCGAGGGTTTGCAACCGGCAGGCGGCAGCGGGGGTCAGATCCTTTCTGCACGTATCGAAGGCCAATGAGCGGGCGCTGCGGCTCTACGAGCATCTCGGGTTCCGGCACCGGCGCGATATTTCGTTCTGGCGGATAAAAAAGATCAGCGGATAAGCCATTCTGCGGGCTTTTCCATCAGCGGGTGAGACATTCTCCGGGCTTTTCCATCAGCGGGTGAGACATTCTGCGGGCTTTTCCATCAGCGGCGGAGACATTCTGCGGGCGCTGCGGTTAGCGGCTGAGATAGCCTTCCAGCTCTTCCATCATCAGGCGGCTGCCGATGAAGAAGGGGCTGCGCTGGTGCAGGGTGGTCGGCTGGATGTCGAGGATGCGTTGCCGGCCGTCGGTAGCCTTGCCGCCGGCGACCTCGGCGATGAAGGCGAAGGGGTTGCACTCATACAACAGCCGCAGTTTGCCGCCGGGGCGGTTGGTCGTGCCGGGATACATGAAAATACCACCCTTGATGAGATTGCGATGGACATCGGAGACCATGCTGCCGATGTAGCGCTGCGTATATGGCCCCCCGTTATCTTTATTCCGCTTCTGGCAGGCATCGATATAGGCCTGCACCTTTGCGTCAAACTGGAAGAAGTTGCCGTGATTGACCGAGTAGATCTTGCCGCTCTCGGGGCATTTGATATTGGGATGGCTGAGGGTGAACTCGCCGATGGAGGGATCGAGGGTGAAGCCGTTGACGCCGCGGCGGGTGGCATAGACCATCATCGTCGACGACCCATAGACGATATAACCTGCGGCCACCTGGTTACGGCCGGGCTGGAGGAAATCGGCCTTTGTGCAGGGCTTCCCCTTTTCGCTGGTGCGGCGGTAAACGCCGAAGATGGTGCCGATCGACACGTTGACGTCGATATTGCCGCTGCCGTCGAGGGGGTCGAAAAGGCAAACGTATTTGGAGTTGTTGCTGATCTCGTCGTCGAAGATGACGCTGTCGTCGAGTTCTTCGCTGCCGATGCCGGCGCAGCTGATGCCATGCCGGAGAACGCCCATGAACTGGTCATTGGCATAGATGTCGAGCTTCTTCACATCTTCGCCCTGGACGTTGACGGTACCGGCGTCGCCGAGGATGTCCACGAGGCCGGCTTTGTTGACCTCGACATTTATCCGTTTGGCAGCAAGGCCGATGTCCCGGAGGAGGTTGCTGAGTTCGCCCGTTGCGTTGGGGAAGTTGCGCAGCTGCTGGAGGGTAAATTCGTCGAGGGTGAGTACTTTTCTATTGACATTCATAAATGGGCGGGCGATTTTTACCTGACAAAAGTAAGGGGGGAAGTTTATATTTGCGCCATGATTATTTTTAAGTTTGGCGGGGCCAGCGTGAACAGCGTGGATCGCATCCGGCAGGTCCCGGTCATCCTCCGGCAGTTTGCCGGGGAAAAGATGCTGGTGGTGATCTCGGCGATGGGCAAAACGACCAATGCCCTGGAGAAGGTGGCGGAGGCGTTTTACTCCGGTCATCGCGAGGAGGCGCTGCAGCTGTTTGCACAGATCAGGGAGCAACACCTGACGACGGCGAAGTACCTGCTGGTGAAGAACTATCTGGCGGCCGAGGCCCAGCTGAAAGACTTTTTCACGGAGGTGGAGTGGCTGCTTCACGACAAGCCCGTACGGGATTTCGACTATTACTATGACCAGGTGGTCTGTGTGGGGGAACTGCTGTCCACGTCGATTATGAGTGCGTACCTGGCCGAGTCGGGTATCGGGAATCAATGGATCGACGTCAGAGATATTATCAGGACGGACGCCAATTTCCGCGATGCGGCCATCGACTGGGACGTGACGGGCCGCAAGGTGCGCGAGGAACTATTGCCGTTGTTTGGTGAGGACGACCTGGTCCTGACCCAGGGGTTCATCGGCGCGACCTCGGACAACGAGAGCACGACGCTTGGCCGGGAAGGGAGTGACTACACGGCGGCGGTTTTTGCCAACCTGCTGGACGCGGAAGGCCTGACGATCTGGAAGGACGTGGAGGGGGTGATGAACGCCGACCCCAAACAATTCCCCGATGCCCGGCTGATCAGCGAGCTGAACTATGACGAGGTGATCGAGATGGCCTATTACGGGGCCCAGGTGATCCATCCGAAGACGATCAAGCCGCTTCAGAACAAGGGCATCCCGCTGTTTGTCAAATGCTTTTTGGATGCTTCGCTGCCGGGGACGGTGATCCATAATAAATCGTTGAAGGGGCTGCCGCCTATCATCGTGCTGAAGCCCGAGCAGGTGCTGGTGCAACTGCATTCGAAAGACTTTTCTTTTGTCGGCGAGACGGGAACGGCGGGGCTGTATGCGCTTTTCGGGCAGGTGCGGGTGAAGCCGAACCTGATCCAGAGTGGAGCGGTGAGTATCCAGGTTTGCCTGGATGACCGGCCGGCGAAGGTCGAGCGGCTGGCGCTGGCGGCGGCCGATCTTTTTGACGTCGTAGTGGAACGCGGATTGACGCTGCTGACGATCCGGCATTATGATGCGGCGGTGCTGGGGCGGCTGACGACGGGACGAAAGGAAGTGCTGAGACAGCAGACGATGGAGACGGTGCAGATCCTGATGCACTGACGGCTTTGGTGGCCGACTAATTAATCCCGATCATCACCGTTTGTTTGAGGCGGATGGGGACGCGGACGCCGGAGTGGGCGGCGGGAGACCATTGCGGCATGCCGAGGAAGGCGTCTTCGATCTTTGTATTGAGGCCGTCGTTGCCGCCGCGGATGACCCTGGCATAAACGGGTTTGCCGACCGAGTCGATGACGTATTCGACCATGATAAAGGCCTTTGTCTGCCCCTGGTCGAGATCTTTTACTTCGTCTTTCCCTAACTTATTCAGAAAGACCTGGAACGCATCGTTGCCGCCGGGATACACCGGGAGATGATCCACCGAATGCGCGAGGGCTTCCTCAGGGATCGGGTTGACGCGAACGGGGCGGGTGGACACATGCGTCCGGACCGTCGCGGGGGATGCTGTCAGCACGGGCTCGACATTGGGGATCTTTACCAGGGCTTCGGCGGGGGCCACCTCTTCGGTGACATATTCCCCTTTTCCATTGACCATGACAAAGGGCACTTCGCGGTATTTTTCGAAATAGTAAAAAGCGTTGCGCATGCTTTTGGCGAAGGGCGTATATTCCGAGAAGGTTTGCAGGTATTTGTTGAGGTATTCAACGCTGCGGTTGTTGTTGAAGTTGACCGGGAAGATATGCACCGGGATAAAGTCCTCGCCCAGGTCTTTGGCGTGGGCAGCGAGAATATACAGTTCTTCAATCTGGGTGTCCGTAATGGGTATGCAGCCTGTCGTCACGCAACTTCCATGGATATAGATATCCTTTCCGGGTTGCAGCGAGTCGCTGAGGATGCGATCCGACGCATTGGGATAATTGAGGCCAAGCGACAGATGATATTCGCTGCGCGGGTTGAATTCGTTGATGTAGTAAAATCCTTCCGGCACCTGGAAGTCGCCGGCCATCCGCTTCGGGCCGAGGGTTCCGGCGAGGGCGCAGATCTTATAGGTCTTGAAGAGCTTATACCGTTGTTCTTTTGTATTCTTTATCCAGACTTCCAGCTGGCTATCATATTTGAAGCTGCGGATATATATAAATCGGGCGGGCCAGGCGAGACCTTTCTCTTTGAACTGTTTCATCAGGGTGTCTTCCTTGCGGCGGAGCATGTCGCCGATTTTCGGAATAGACCGCTGGTAATCAATAAAATGAATCTGGGAGGCGGAATTTTGGGCGTCAAGCGGGCCAGCCGGGAACAAACCTGCGAGAACTATCAACAGTAGTGCGACGAAGTGATTTTTTACATACATACAATAGGGTACTTGCAAGAAACAAAAAACCTGCCATATTTTATAGTATGGCAGGTGACAATAACGATTTTTTGGTAGTCGTATACGGGTTTGCCGCGGGTGTTCTGCGGTTGTTACCCAGCGGGCCTATAGGTTTCCCCTTGCGGATTGTTCGCGTTCGATGGCTTCGAAGAGCGCCTTGAAATTTCCTTTTCCAAAGCTTTTTGCGCCCTTGCGCTGGATGATCTCGAAGAAGACGGTGGGCCGGTCTTCCACGGGTTTGGTGAAAATTTGCAACAGGTACCCTTCCTCATCCCGGTCGACGAGGATGCCGAGCTGCCTGAGTGGTTGGAGATCTTCGTCTATCGCCCCTACCCTGCCGAGCAGTTCTTCATAGTAGCTGGGGGGGACCTGGAGGAATTCGACGCCGCGGTCGCGCAGCTGGGTCACGGTATCGATGATATCGGCGGTGGCGAGCGCGACGTGCTGGACGCCTTCTCCTTTATAGAATTCGAGGTATTCTTCGACCTGGGATTTTTTCTTTCCTTCGGCGGGTTCGTTGATGGGGAATTTTACGAATCCGTTGCCGTTGCTCATGACCTTGCTCATGAGGGCCGAGTATTCGGTGGAGATGTCCTTATCGTCGAAGGAGAGGATGTTGCTGAAGCCCATGACGTTCTCGTAGAAGCCGACCCAGGGGTTCATCTGGTTCCAGCCGACGTTGCCGACGCAATGATCGACATAGAGCAGGCCGGTGGATGGCGGGTTGTAATTCGAAGGCCATTCGCGGAAGCCGGGCATGAAGGCGCCGCGGTAGTTATTGCGTTCGATAAAAAGGTGGACGGTCTCGCCGTAGGTGTGGATCCCGCTGAGGGTGACGTCGCCCCATTTGTCGGCGATGGAGATCGGTTCCATATAGCTTGTGCCGCCTCGCGAGGTGGTTTCGCGCCAGGCGCCGGCGGCGTCGTCGACGCGCAGGGCGATGACCTTGATGCCGTCTCCATGGAGGTGGGTGTGTTCGGCGATGGGGTGTTCGGGCCGCAGGGCGGTGGTGAATACGAAGGTGAGTTTGTTCTGGCGGACGACATAGCTGACCTTTTCCTTGTTGCCGGTTTCAGGGCCGCTATATGCGAGGGACTGGAATCCGAATGCGGTCTTGTAGAAGTGTGCGGCCTGTTTGGCGTTGCCTACATAAAATTCGACATAATCGGTACCCTGAAGGGGCAGGAAGTCCGCGGCGGCGGCCGGTTTGCGAATGTCTGAAGCGGGGGCGATAGACATGGTGAGAACGAATTTAGGTGATTTAAGTAATGGAGGATAAGGTCCTTGGGCGGATCGGGGTAAAGAGCGTGGGGGTATGGGTGTTCAGGAACGGGTACGGGTCAGTGCCTCCATTTGGAAGAAGTAACGCAATCGCTTGTCTCCGAAAATTTTATGCGAGTAATCCGGGCGCATGATTATTGCAACTAAAGGTAATCTTTATTTTGACAATTGTCAATGGGGGTGGATGAACCTTGCGGTTTTTTGGACGGGGCCCCGGGGGGCGGGACCAAAACCGTATTTTTCCGGTCGGGTCGAGGGTTTTTACGATGGGACGCTGGGTTTTCGGAATTGGGAAACGAGTTTTGTCTATCTTCGATTTTCAACAAACGGATGACCCATGTTAAAGGTAGGTATCTTAGGCGGAGGCCAGTTAGGAAGGATGTTATTGCAGGCAGCGGCCAACTACCCTGTGGAGACGTTTGTGATGGAGAACGATGAGGAATGCCCGGCGGGACATCTGTGTCACACGTTTGTTAAGGGTGATATCCGCAATTTTGATGACGTCTACCGGTTTGGGAAGGGGTTGGATGCGCTGACGATCGAGATCGAGTCGGTCAATGAGGAGGCGTTGGAGCGATTGGAGGCGGAGGGGGTGAAGGTGTATCCGCGGACTTCGGCGTTGCGGACGATCAAGAATAAGATCACGCAAAAACAGTATTACACGGAGCATAGTATTCCGACGGCGGAGTATATCGTGACGCAAAATCTGGATGGAGTGAGGGGAAGGCAGGATCTGCTTCCGGCGGTGCATAAGATTGGACAGGGAGGGTACGATGGCAAGGGGGTGCAGATGATCCGGACGAAGGAAGACATCGAGAAGGGATTTGATCAGCCGGGGGTGTTGGAGAAGATGATCGTCATCGACAAGGAGATCGCGCAGATCATTGCGATCGGTGAGAAGGGGGAGACGGCGATCTATCCGCCGGTGGATATGGTCTTCGATCAGCGGCTGAACCTGCTGGACTATCAGATCGCGCCGGCGGAGTTGCCGCAGAACCTGATGTGGAAGGTGGAGGCTATTTCGCTGCGGGCGGTCAAGGAGCTGAAGAGTCCGGGGATCTTTGCGGTGGAGTTGCTGGTGACGAAGGGGGGTGAGGTATATGTGAATGAAACGGCGCCGCGGGTTCACAATAGCGGGCATCATACGATCGAGGGGAATTACAGTTCACAGTTTGATATGCTGTGGAGGGTCATCCTGGGTTATCCGCTGGGGAATACCGAGGCGATACTTCCTGCGGCGATCGTCAATCTGATCGGTGCGGCGGGTTGTGAGGGGGAGGTACATTATGAGGGGTTGGAGGAGGTGTTGCAGATGGATAATGTGTTTGTGCATATCTATGGCAAGAAGGAGACGAAGCCGGGGCGGAAGATGGGGCATGTGACGATCATCAGCCGGGAGAAGCAGGACCTTATCTATAAGGCGCATAAGATCAAGAACACGATGAAGGTGATCAATAAGGCGGCGGCGGCGCAGTTGGCGGCGGATGCGGTGACGAGGAGTGAGGAGGAGGCGAGGGATGCGAGGGCGTTGACGTCCGGGGGACGGTAGAGGGGAACGCCAAAAAAAAATATTATGAGCAATCCTTTGATAGGTATTATAATGGGCAGCGACAGCGATCTGCAGGTGATGAAGCCGGCTGGCGACATGCTGGAAGAGTTTGGAATTCCCTTTGAATTGACGGTGGTTTCGGCGCATCGGACGCCGCTGCGGATGGTGCAATATGCCGTCCAGGCTGCGGACCGGGGGCTGAAGGTTATTATTGCCGGGGCCGGCGGGGCTGCGCATTTGCCGGGGATGGTGGCTGCGTTGACGGCGTTGCCGGTGATCGGCGTGCCGGTGAAGTCAGCCAACTCGATCGACGGCTGGGATTCGATCCTTTCGATCCTGCAGATGCCGGGCGGGGTGCCGGTGGCGACGGTTGCATTGAACGGGGGAAAGAATGCGGGGATCCTGGCGGCGGAGATCCTCGGGGCCTTCGATCCGCTCGTCAGTGCGAAGGTAACCGCTTACAAGAAGCTGCTGGAGCAGGAGGTGTTGGCGAAGGTGGATAAGCTGAAGGAATCGGGATGGGGGAATGGGTTTGATGTATAGGCTGCCGCCAATGAGCGATTTTGCACGCGGATGAATTTGAGAATTTTATCACCAGCCGACGCGGCTGTCGAGTAAGAGATACCGGTCGCGGTGTACTTCGGGACGCGCCTTGCTATCGACGTCGATGTGCATGACGGGCGTGCCGGCGTTGTTGGCCGCGGGCCATTCGGGGAGGCCGGGGCCATTGGGGTTGCCGGTTTTTACGAAGTTGGCGAAGAAGCCCTGCATGGTCGCCGAGACCTTGTAGTCGTCGGGGGTCCAGTTATAGACTTTGTTGGTGGGAAGGTTGCCCAGCGCATATTCGATCTCCGCGGAATGCGATGCGGCGGCGCCGGGACGGGCGCGTTCATAGTGATACCGATACACGGGTTTTCCTCCACCGGTTTTTATTTGCAGATCGGTCCACTTCCAGGTGCTGAAGGCGATGAACCGATCGGATGCGAGGTCGTTGCCGACGGCGGGGACATCGCCATCGCCGGCGGGATTATACACTTCGAGGATAGAGTCGGCGGCGGGGCCATACAGTCTTCTGACGCCGCTTTCGAAACCTGCGCGGGTGGGCTGTGCGTCGGCGCCGATAATAGAGCGATAGTTGCCTTCTTCGGCGTTCCATCCGGCCAGGAGCGGAACATGCGCCTGCTCGCCGGCGGAGAAGATGGCATAGGGACTTTTTGGAAAGAAGTAGCCGTCGACGTCGACGGAGAAACGAAAGTTTTTCTCTTTTTTCAGGATATCGAAGATCTGCTCCGGCGTCATGGCGCGGAGGCCGGCGAGGTTGCTGACGCCTGCGCTTTTTGCGAATGCTTCACCGTTCTCTTCGGCCCTGGCGAGGGGAATGGGGGTAAGGGTTCCGAGGAGGGAGCCGCTCTCCCCTATCGCGCCGGCGATGAGCTTGCGGGACAAGGGGGAAGCCATCTGCGCGGAGACGGAAGTGGAGCCGGCGGATTCACCGGCGATGGTGATCTTCTGCGGATCGCCGCCGAAGGCCCTACTATTTTCCTGCACCCATTTTATGGCCGCGGCCTGGTCGAGGAGGCCGTAGTTGCCGGAGGCGTGATGGGGGGATTCTTTTGTCAGTTCGGGATGGCTGAAGAAGCCGAAGATGCCGAGACGATAGTTGACGGTAATGGTGACGATGCCCTTTGTCGCCATGCTTTCGCCGTCATAGCGGTATTCGGAGCCGTCGCCGGCGACATAGCCGCCGCCATAAAAGTATACGAGGACGGGAAGGAGTTGCTTTCCGGTTTCGAGGGGTTGCCAGACGTTGAGATAGAGACAGTCTTCGCTGGTGCCGGAGGCGCGGAATTGCATGTCGCTGTAGATCGGGAGTTGCATGGCTTTTGCGGCGAAGTGGTCGGCTTTACGGACGCCGGTCCAGCTTGCGGCGGGATGGGGTTCGCGCCAGCGGAGGTTGCCGATGGGCGGGGCTGCGAAGGGGATCCCTTTATAGGAGCGGACGCCGCTTGGTTCGGTGAGGCCTTCGAGGATGCCGCCGGAGACTTTTACGCGGGGGGACGGCGCGGTTTGCGACGCGGACGACTGCGTTCCGGAAGACGGCGCGGCAGTTTGCGCGGGAGACGACTGCGCCGGGGGAGTTTGCGCGGCGGAGGGTTGAGCGGGAGACGAAAGATAGGCTGCTGTACACAGCAGGGTGAGGGAAACCAATGCAAGCCGTCTCATGTGCGGGATATTTGGTGTAATCCCAATTTAAGCGTTTTTTTCAGGAATTTAATACAATGGCGAAAATGACTGTTCGCTTTGAACGGCCCTGGCAACGGCATCCAGGTGGTTATAAGCTGCCCGGAACAGGAAGACGGCCATACTGATCCGCTTTACGCCGCATTCCGCCAGGGTCCTGATGGATGCGAGTTTCGGCACGCCGACCACATTTATCGGAAGCGCGACGGCGGAGGTGATCGTTTTGATGACGGCGGGATCCTGAACGGCTGTGACGAAGAGTCCGTCGGCGCCTGCATCCTTATAGAGCGTTGCTCTTTTTAGCGTAGTTTCCAATGGGGAGTCGAGTTTTTGCAGGAAGCCATCTGTTCGGGCGTTGATAAAAAGCTGCTGATTGGTTTTTGTCAGATGCGTCTTGATACTGTTTAGCTTCTTTAGGTATATTTCTTCGCCCTGGGAGTCTTCGATGTTGATGCCCACGACACCGATATCGATCAATTTTTGGATATTGTCATTTAGTTGGGGGAGATCGTTGGAGTAGCCGGTTTCGAGGTCGACGGACAGTGGGATAGTGGTACACGATTTGATTCGCTGGATGATGTAGAGGAGTTGGCTAAACGGTATCTTTTCACCGTCTTCATAGCCGAGTGAATGGGCGATGGCGCCGCTTGAGGTTGCGATGGCGTTATAGCCGTTGGTTTGCATTAGCTGGGCACTTTTGACGTTCCATACATTGGCGATGATGAGGGGGGTGTCCTGGTGGTGGAGGTCGACGAAATTTTTATACTGATCCATATTCGGCTATTTGAATGTAATGTTATGCTATTTATTCGGGGATGGACAGGGCGTTCTGGCGTTGCATAGTCTTGGCGGCGCTGTCGTACCAGTTTTGTTCCATGGAAGCCGACATGGGGTCGGGGAAGATTTCTTCGCGGTTGTTTTCCACCCCTTCGAAGATGTTGTGAGCCACCGATTCGGGTGAGGCCTTGGGTATGGTCAGGCCGCGGCTCATTTCCGTGTCGACGGGGCCGGTCAAAACCGCATGAACGCTGACGTTGCGACCTTTTAGAAAAGCGCGCAAGGATTGGGTCATGGAGAAAGCGGCTGCCTTTGAGATACAGTAAGATGCGATGGGTGGTAGTGGGGCGAGGGCGAGTATGGAGAGGATGTTGACTACGGTTCCGTGGGAGGTTTTCAGCGCAGGGAGGAAGGCATTTGTGATGTTTTGAGTGCCGTACAGGTTGACGGCAAGATGTCGTTCGAGGATCGAGCTGTCGGCCAGATCGTCATAGAATGCTACGCCTGCATTGTTGATGAGGATATCCAGTTGGCCGGCCTTTTCTGCAGCCAGCCGGATCTGGTCGGGGCGGGTGATGTCCAATATCAACGGCACGACGCGCTGATCGGGGTGAGACATCGGAACGCGGGTTCCTGCGTATACACGCTTCGCGCCTCTTCTTAGAGCTTCTTCTACCAATGCCTGGCCGATGCCGCGATTTGCGCCGGTTATTAACAATACCTTTCCTGTGATCTTATTTTTCATTTTCTTTTTTTTTTGAGTTTTATTCGACGATCATCCCGGCCGTCAGGTTGAGTATGGTCCCGGTGATAGCACTGCCTTCATCGGAGGCCACGAATACGGCAGCGTTGGTCAGTTCGTCCAGTGTGGTCAGCCGCCCGCGATGTGTTCTGCCTTCCATGACGGCATTGAATTGCTCATAGGATGTGCCATGTGAACTCCCGTGGATCTCATACACCTCATCGATGAGCGGGGTTTCGGGCACTGCCGTGGTGTGCAGGCAAACCGACCTTACCCCATATCGGCCATATTCCACCGACAGTGAGCGATAAAGCGCCTCCAATGCGGCCCAGGTTGGGCCGATGCCGCCCATGAATGGCTGACTTATCCTGCTTGGGGTGGGGGTTTGCATGATCATTACTCCACTCCCCTGCCCGATCATTCGTTTGGCTGCGGCTTTCGTCGTGATAAAATGAGCCTGGGGATAGATGGTAAATGGCCGCAGGAAACCTTCTAAGGACAGTTGGGTCAATGTGACGCCCTGGACACCTGTTTGGGGAATGCCGATGGCGTTATAAGAAATGTCGATGCGGCCGGCTTTGCCGATGACGTCTTCCATATGTGCTTCCACTGCCTGCTCGTCAAGGGCGTCTAAACGGGCGGTCTCGATGGTTCCGCCACCGGACAATATCTCATCGGCGAGGGTTTTCAATTTTGATGTTGTACGGCCGGTGAAAAATACGTTTGCGCCTTCGCGTGCGAACTTTTTTGCTATGGCGGAGCCGGTGGCGCCGTCTCCGTATATGACGGCTACTTTATTTGCTAATTTTTTCATTCGTGGCTATTTGGACCTCAAAGGTATTGTCTAAATAACACCCTCGAGGGATGTGAAATGGACTTTCTGAGGGGGATTTTTGGACATGGGGAGTTTGCGACGGGGGGTGCGCGGGCGGAGATGGGCTGCGAAGGAGTTTGCGACGGGAAGTTTGCTGCGGGGGGAGACGGGCCGCGGGGGAGTTTGCGGGGGGAGTTTGCTGCGGGGGAGATCAGGCCTTTTTTTCCAGGATGACGACCATTTCGCCGATGCTAAAATAGAAGTTCCGGTTGCGGAGGCCATTGGGTGCGAGGCGATGGGCAAGGGTGACGAGGGGGGTCAGGAGCCAGTGCCGGTAGACGGAGAACTGCGTATAGAGATAGGCGAGATTGAGGGCTTTTTTGGAGCGTTCGAAGTGGGTGAGGCGGAGGCCGGCGCGGTTTGCGAGCCAGGTGAGGCAGCGGCGGTTGAAATAAAAAAGATGCTCGGGTTTGTAATGGGTCCAGCGGTGGCCCATGAGCCATCGTGAGCGGGAGGAGGTGTCGGGGGTCATGATCAGCAGGATGCCGCCGGGGGTGAGCAGGGTTTCGGCGCAGGTGAGGGTGGTGAGCGGGGAGCGGACGTGCTCGAGGAGATCGGACATCGCGATGGCGGAGAAGGATGCGGCGGGAAAGGAAGATTGCTCGAGGGTTCCCTGAAAGATAGCGCCGGCGCCGAATCGCAGGGACGCGCGGGCGGCGGCATAGGCGGAGTATTCGACACCGAAAGGTTGGAAGCCTTCTTCTTCGGCGAGTTCGAGGAAGTAGCCGGTGGCGCAGCCGACGTCGAGGATGCGGGGGCGGGTGGCGGGATCGGGGGACGACTGCCTGGCGGAGGAGGTTGCGGCGGGGGAGTTGGTGGCGGATGCCGCGGCGGGTTGGAGGTGGCGGCGGATGAGGTTGAGGCGGAGGCGGAAGGTGGCTCGTTTCATCGATCTCGTGGCGTCGTTGTCCTGCTGTCCGCTGAGGCCCCAGGCGGCATAGTAGCTTTCGGAATAGATCTGGTTTAGCCGGGTGTCGTCGGGTTGGGGAGAGAGGAACTCGACGGTACAGTCGCGGCAACGGTTAACCACACCGCCTCCGGGGAGGAAGAACCGGGCCTTTGTCCGCTTGCTGCCGCAGAGGGGGCAGTTGGGAAGGGCGTGGGAGATGGCTGATCTTGTCATTGGGCCCCGGAAGTTAATGTGAAAATTTTATCCTAAATTGTCCATTCATTCTTAACCATATTTGATTTTTATGACTCATTTTGCTTGTCCCTCTTTGACCAAGGCGCTTGTCCTGTTGCCGATGAGCCTGCTGGTGGGCACTACCCTGGTGATGGCGCAGACCCAGTACGATTCTACCGACCACCGAGCTACTGAAATTTACAGTCCCGTCCCACCGGTGGTGTCACCGGCTGCGAGTGTCGGCGCCCCGCCTTCCGATGCGGTGATCCTCTTCGATGGTAAGAACGAGAACGCCTGGGAAAGGGTTGCCGACGGCGCCCCGGCAGACTGGGTAGTTTCCGATGGAATTCTTACCGTCAATAAGAAAGCGGGGAATATCCAGACCAAACAAAGTTTTACGAACTACCAGTTGCACCTGGAGTTCCGGATCCCGGCCAGTATAACGGGTGAGGATCAGGCAAGGGGGAACAGCGGGTTGTTCCTTGCGTCGACGGGTAAGGGTGATGATGGATATGAGTTGCAGATACTCGACAACTACAACAACAAGACCTATACTAACGGGCAAGTGGGAAGCGTATACAAGCAAAGTGTGCCGCTGGCCAATCCCAGCCGCAAACCGGGCGAATGGTCCAGTTATGATGTCGTCTGGACGGCGCCGGTATTCAACAGCGATGGAACGCTGGCTTCACCTGCGAAGGTGACGGCCTTTCTGAACGGCGTTCTGGTACAAAACGGATTTGAGCTGAAGGGACAGACGCGGTATATCGGGAAACCGTATTATAAGATGCACGGGCCTTCGCCGATAAAGCTGCAGGCGCATGGGGATAAGAGTGAGCCGATCAGTTTTAGGAATATCTGGGTGCGGCCGCTGGAGGCGTTGAAATAGTTTTTTCGATAGATAAAAAAATCCTCCGCTGACGCGGGGGATTTTTTTATCTCTTTAAGTTGTCGCTAATTTCATTTACGAATTCGACCGTGGCGTTTGTGAGAGAAGCGATCTTCTCGATAGTGAAATCGGTACCTTTTAAGAGATTTTCGACAATGGATTCGGTGGCTTCTTCCCTACCTTCCATTTTCAACCATTCATCGGTATTCATAATGGGCGTTTTATTGGTTTGTTTAGATAACGAATCAAATTTACAATTCATCTCGGCACTGTCAAAAAGGACGTAGTTGCGTAAAAAGTTAAAGACCGCCCTGATCTTCTTTGCCTCAAATCCTTTGGATTGCAACTTTTTGGCCAGCAACAATTTAGTACTCATCAATTCAGTTTCCAACACTTTTCCCTCCATCAACCTGAGTTTTGCGGCGGCGATGATCTGAGCGAAAGGATTGTTACTGGCGGCCAATTCTTCATCCGAATAATCCAGGATAGAAATCGCTGAATATTCATATATCAACCGTGTGTGCCGATATTCATATGAATAGAGCTTGGGCATTTTCTTGCCATCGCGTCCGGTGAAAATAGCTATAGCAGAAACAGGTTTATGGTAGCGATCGCGTATCCGATAGAAGTACGTGAACATCCGCTCGGCAAAGGCTTCTCTTCCGTCGCTATCTCCCTGGACCTCGATGTGTAACAGCACCCACTCTTCCGTTGCATCCCTGTGATATACCTTTACGAGTTTGTCGGCAAAACGGGAATCCTTTTCCTCGTCGGGATGCGGATGCAGTTCCGCCAGTTCTTTATCAAGGAATTCGAAGCCTCGTTCCATATTGTACACTTCGTCGGCGTCGGGGAAGATGAACCTTAACAGATCGGGAAATACATCCTCCATAACTACTTTCCAAAGACTATCGCTTTTCCTCTGCTTCATGCGCCCGGACTTTAGTAACTGATTTACCTGATCCACCGGCCATGAAGAGAGAGAATCTTTGCTACAACCTATTTTAGATTGGTTAAACGGAACAGCGGAGAGAGGGTGTAAAGATACATAAATAAAAAAAATCCCCGCTGACGCGGGGGATCTTTTTTATGCTCTATCGGACCATCAATTCGGCAGTATAGGGTTGGGGTCGGCCGGGGTGGCGGCGGCGGGATGAGTTGGCGATTGAGCTGATCGGGCATGAAGCGGCCGCAGATCTGCGTGTCGGGTCGGTGGGCCCTTACCCTTTTCAAATGCCGCAGGATGTCGCCATCGTTCATGCCGGTGAAGTCGACGACTGTTTTCTGACAGGCCATGCAATGGCGGCCTTTTTCAGCGGGCTGCATATTCTCCCAGTTCTCGTGGCAAGGCTTCCGGCCCGCCCTGTTATTCGGAACGAAGGCTGCGGACGGGGTTGGCGTTGGCGGCGCGGATGGTGTGGAAGCTGACGGTCAGGAAGGCGATGAGAACGGCGAGGGCGCCGGAGAGGGCGAACATCCACCATTGGATCGGGGTTCGGTAGGCGAAGCCCTGGAGCCATTTATGCATCGCCCACCAGGAGACGGGAACGGAGATGAGCAGGGCGAGGGCGACGAGTTTGAGGAAGTCGGCGCTGAGAAGACGGACGACGCTGGTGACGGTGGCGCCGAGGACCTTGCGAACGCCGATCTCCTTGCTGCGCTGTTCGGCGCTGAAGGCGGCCAGACCGAAGAGGCCGAGGGAGGAGATGAGGATCGCCAGCGAGGTGAAGACATTTATAATATTGGCCAGGGTGATCTCGGCCTCGTATTGTTTCTGGACCGTATCGTCGAGGAAAGTATATTCGAAGGGGGCGTCGCCCATGGTATTATGCCAGATGGCGGCTACTTGGGTCAACAGCGACCGGTAGTCGGAGGTGTTGCAGCTGGCCGTGACGGTGCAATTGCCGGAAAAGCCGGGGTTGTAGATGAGCAAAAACGGGCTAACGGCATCGTGCAGGGAACTGAAGTTGAAATCCTTTACTACGCCGACGATCTCAAAAGTTGTGGCCGTATCATAACTGGAATGGAGTCTCATGCCGGGGGCCTTCGCCGGATCGATGCCGAGGCGCGAGGCGAGGGTGGCATTGATGAGGATGCGACCGGAATCGTTGTCGCGGAAGTCGCGGCCGGCGAGCAGCTGGATACCCGTGGTGCGAAGGAAATATTTGTCGGTGACATAATTCTGGGCGATCTGTTCATCCGCCCTGGTCTTGCCGTAGAGGTAGACGGCCTGGTCCTGGATGGGACGTTTGCCGAGTTCGCTCGCGGTGCGGGAAACATCCTTTATACCGGAAAGGCCGCGGAGGCCATTGGAGAAGGCATTCAGGTCGGCACCCATCGCATAGGAGTTGAAGACGAGCATCTGCTTCGTGTTGTAGCCGAGGTCCCTATTCTTTATATAATTGAGCTGGCTGTAGATGATGACGATGCCGGTGATCAGAATGATGGAGAGCGAGAATTGGAAGACGACCAGCGCGCGGCGGATGCCGCTGGCCGAGACGCGATTGGTGAAATTCCCCTTGATGACCTTCACGGTGTTGAAGGCCGAAAGATAGAACGCGGGATAGCCGCCGGACAGGAGCCCAGTGCCGATGACGAGAGCGGCGAGCAGCAGGAGGATACGGCCGTCCTTTATTGCGGATGCGGTGATGTCGGCATGAGTGACGCTATTGAGATATGGCAGGCAGCCGATCAGCAACGGCAAGGCCAGTGCGATACCGATGAGGGAGAGCAGGAAGGACTCACCCAGAAACTGGCGGATGAGATTGCCCCGCGCCGCGCCGATGACCTTGCGAACGCCGACCTCCTTTGCCCGCTTGGAGGCGCGGGCAGTCGACAGGTTCATGAAGTTGATACAGGCGATAACCTGGATAAGAACGGCGATGAGCAAGAGCAGACCGAGAAAGGCGGGGCTCACCGGCGCCTTTAGTTCGTGGTCAAAGCCGGCTGTCGTGTGAATTTTGGCGATGGGCTGGAGGCCGAGCTGCTTTTCGATCCCGAGATTCTTCAGGTCCTGGCCACCGTGACGGGTGAGGAAGGCGGGTAGTTTGGCGGCCAGTGCTTTGGCGTCCGCGCCGGGCCGAAGTTTTACATAGCTCCAAATCAAATTACCACCGGCCCAGTTGGTCATCCGGTGCAGGATGATGTCCCCGACGAGGCCGGTGTTCATCGTGATGAAGGCGTTTGCCTGCAAATGCGATCTGCCGAGACTTTCATCGACGACGCCGGTGACCTTTAGCATTTCGTCGCCGGCCTTGTTGCTGATGCGGATGGTCTTGCCGAGGGGATCTTCGCTGCCGAATAATTTGACCGCGGTGGTTTTATTAAGCACGATGGTACGCGGTTGGCTCAGGGCCGTGGCGGGATCGCCCTGCAGGAAATGGCAGGTAAAGATGTCGAAGAAGTTGGAGTCGACGAAGAGGGTTTCCTTTTCGAAGAAGGACCGCTTTTTGTAGATGAGCAGATGCTGCTCCGCGCCGAAGATGGAGGCATCGAAGGCCCGGGTGACCTGCAGCACTTCGGGGAAGTCCTTTTTCATTGCCGGGGCGATGGGTGGGGAGGACCAGGAGGTGTGCAGGCGAGAGCCCGCGATTTTCATATCGGTGGTGATGCGGTAGATATCGGCGGCGCCGGCTTCGTGTTTGTCGTAGCTGTACTGCTGTTGGATATAGAGCAGGATATACAGACAGCAGAGCGTGCCGAGCGAGAGACCGATGATATTGATAAAGGTGAAGGTCTTGTTGTTCCGCAGGAAGCGGAGGGCGGTTTTTAGATAATTTTTTATCATAAGACAGTTTTTATTCGGAACGAAGGCTTTTTACGGGGTTGGCGAAGGCGGACCGGATGGACTGATAGCTTACCGTCAGCAGCACGATGAGGGCCGTGGCGGCGATGGAGAGCAGGAAGATACCCGGGCCGATGGGGATACGGTATTTGAAATCCTGGAGGTAGCGGTGCATCGTCCAGCCGGCAAGGGGTGCGGCGATGATAAAGGCGATGACCACCAGCCGGGTGAACTCGCGGCCGAAGAGCCAGAGGATACCCGGGATACCGGCGCCGAGCACCTTCCGCACGCCGATCTCTTTTGTCTTGCGGACGGCCATGAACGAGGTGAGGCCATAGAGACCGAGACAGCCGATGAAGACGGCGATGACGGCGAAGGCTTCGATGACACGGAGCAGTGAGGTATCGGTCTGATAGAATCTGGCGATTCTTTCGTCGAGAAAACTATGGGAATAGAGGTAATCGGGAAAGGTCCCGGTCCAGACCTTTTCGATAGCAGCGAGGTCTGCATGGATATGCGCAGGGTTTATCTTCACCGCGCAGGTAGTGTACCGGCTTGGTTTTGCGAAGATGGCAATGGGGCTGATCGTCTCGTGAAGGGAATTGTTGTGGAAATCCCTGACTACCCCGATTACCGGACCGGTGATGCCGGCGACCGTTAGTTGATGTCCTACGGTCTCGGCGGGAAACCGTAGGCCGAGACGGCGAACCATCGTCTCATTTACGACGAACGCCCCCAGGGAATCGCTTGCGAAAAAGTTGCGGCCGGTGACGAGTCTCAGACCAAAGGTGCTGAGATATTTGTCGTCGCCGATCTTGGTATTGACCTCCCAGTGTTCGTCGTTGGGGCGATTGTCGAAGTGGACATTTGTGGAGTTATTGGCAATGGATGCCGGCGGACTCTGGCAGAAGGACAGGTTCCCAACGCCGGGTATCTCGCGGAGGCGGGCAGTTAAGGTGCTGAGTTTGCCAGTGGTATTTTGCGGGAGGGGAAGCAGGATAATGGCGTCCTTTTCAAATCCGAGGTCGGTGTTGCGGACAAAATTCAGTTGGCTGGCTACGACGATGGCGCCGATGATCAGCATCTGGGAAATCGCGAACTGGCTGACGACGAGGATGCGACGCAGGGAGAAGCCGCCCACCTGTTTTTGGGATATCCGGCTTTTAAGCGCCTCAACGGGCCGGAAACGTGACAGAACAAGACCGGGCCAGGAGCCAGACAAGAGGATCACGAGGACCAGTAGCCCGATACTGAAGCCGATGGCTGCGGGGTCGGTGAGGAACTGGAGGCCGATCTTCGTTTGGAACAGGTTGTTCATCGCGGGCAGGAACATGGTGGCGAGGATATACCCGACGATGATCGCAAAGAGAGCGATGAGGGCCGTCTCGGTGATGAATTGCCAGAAGAGTTGTCGGCTCAGGCCGCCGAGGACCTTGCGGATGCCTACTTCCGTGCCGCGGTTGAGCGCCTGAGCGGTGGCGAGATTGATGAAGTTGACACAGGCCGTGATGATGATGAACAGGCCGATGAAGGACAGGGCCCAGAGGTATTTCCTGTCCGCTGAACCGTCGAAACCGCCATTGAAGTGGATATCGGCAAGAGGCTGGAGGCGGAAGACGACGGTCTGGGCATCCCTACCCTTCTGGTATTTCTTGCTGATGATGGACAGTCCCTTGTTGATTTGGGCGGGTGTTACGCCGGATCTTAATTTGACGAAGGTCATGGCCTGACTGTAGACGCTGCCCCAATTGCTGTCACCGGCCATGCGGGGGTCGCGGTCTACCCGGTTGTCGTAGGAGAGATAGAGTTCCTGGCGTCTATCCGTATTGATGGGAATATCCCGCAGGATGCCGACGACCTGGAAGTCGGACTTGTTGTTTACCCGGATGGTCTTGCTCATGGCAGTGGCGGCGCTGCCGAAATATTTCTTTGCGAGTTTTTCAGTGAGCAGCGCCTGGTTAGGGGCGTGGAGGGCGGTGGATTTGTCGCCAAGCAGCAGCGGGAATTGGAAGATGTCGAAGAAGGAAGGTTCGACAAAAGCGTAGCCTTCCTGGAATTTTGTTGCTGCGGCTTTACCCTGCAGGGTGATCAGCCCGTCGTAATCGATAATGCGCGCTGTCTGCTCCAGGCCCACGAGATCTTTGCGGACCGCTCTGCCAAGGGGTGTGGGCGTCCCTTGCGACGAATCGGCAATCTCATCGTGCCATTCGGTGACGATGCGACTGATCCGGTCCTTATCAGGATGGAAGGTGTCGAAACTGAGTTGGAAGTGGACCAGGGCGAAAATGAGCAGGCTGCAGGCGATGCCGAGGGAAAGACCGAGGATATTGATGCCGGCGTACACCTTATTCTTCCGGACGTTGCGCCAGGCGATGGTGAAGAAGTTTTTGAGCATGCGGGTTGGTTGTATGGGGTGTTGCACTAAAGATGATACCAATTATTTATCAAATTGGCGCTCAGCATCTTGCACTACCAGAGCTTTCGTAGGTTGTACGGTTGCGACCAGGGGGTGTATCGGAAACGGACAATGCGGGGTGAGGAGCTGCGGATAAGCGGTTGGTTTTTAGCCGCCTACCAATTAGGCATCGTTTTAGGATCGTGAGCCTTCAACACTACGTCTATGCTGCAAAACTATCTGAAGATCGCCTGGCGGAATCTGTTTCGCAATAAACTGCATTCGGCCGTCAATATCGGCGGGCTCATCATTGGATTTACGATCGGGATCGCCACGCTGTTCATTACTTACCTGCAACTTACTGTGAATAGTCAGCACGTAAACGGCAAGCGCCTGTATGAGGTGTATGATGTCTTTCACAACCCGGGTGGGGACCATTATGACAATTCATTTGCTTTCGGACCGGGGCCGGCCTATAAGGCGGAGGCGCCGCTTGTAGAGAGAATGACGCGGATCGGCGACGGGGGCAACCAGGTGGAGTACAAAGGGCGGATGCTGACCATCCCGGTGACGACGGTGGATGCCGACTTTCTTTCGATGTTTACGGTGCCGTCGGTGAAGGGCCGGGGGGCGGATGCGTTGCGCGAACTCACCGATGCGGTGGTGACCGAGGAAACGGCGAAGACGATCTTTGGCAACGAGGATCCGATCGGTAAGCATATCCGGGTCAGTGCCGGGTCCCGGCTGCAGGAGCTGGTGGTATCGGCCGTTGTGAAGGATCCGCTGAATAGTTCGGTCAAGTTCGGGTTGCTGTACCGCCTGGAGAACGTACCGGATTATGCGGCGAGGAACAAGGGTTGGGATGACCGCGGCCTTTCGCTGTATGTCGAGTTGAGGGAAGGGGCAAGTCAGCGACAGGCTGAGCTGCAGCTAAAGGAGATCGATCGGAAACATGTTCCTGACCGATATACGGATATGGCGAAGAAGGGAGCGAAGGCCGATGTCTATGGGGATCTTTGGGCGACGAGATTGTTGCCGATGAAGGAAGTGCCTTTTTCTACCGAGGTGAATGGCCATCGCGCCAAGCCGATGTCGGAGATCCTGCTCTCGATGTCGGTGGGATTATTCATCATCCTGATCGCCTGTTTCAATTTTGTCAATATCAGCCTGGCCAGTGCCTTCACGCGGAGCAGGGAGGTTGGGGTGCGGAAATGCCTGGGTGCGGGCAGGGGAAGGCTTTTTTTGCAGCTTTGGGGTGAGAGCCTGATGGTCTGTGTGGTGGCCTTTGGCATCAGCCTGTTGCTGGTGAATATCCTGTTGCATACCGTCGACGCGTTCCGGGTGGCGCGGCTTGGGTTGGAGAGTATTCGCCTCCGGCCGGGATTTATCGCGCTGATGCTGGGCTTGTTGCTTTTTGTTTCGCTGGCGGCCGGCGGCTATCCTTCGCTGGTAATGATCCGGTTCAAGGCGGTGGAAACGCTGAAAGGGCGGGTCAGCCTGAGCCGGAAGAGCGGGCTGCGCAGCAGTTTGATCGTGCTGCAGTTTGTCATCGCCTGTGTGATGATCAGCTGTACCTACATCATGTACCAGCAGTATCAATATTTAAGGCATGCCGATCTGGGTATGGTGAAGGAGGGTGTCATAAGCGTTCCGTTACATTTTCCGGAAAAAGGCCATGAGGTTATCGCGAAGTTGCGTACGAGACTGGCGGTTGATCCGCGCATTCTTTCGGTCAGCGGCGCCAACATCAACCTGGGACGCGGAACGGATCACCGGACCGTGCATATCGGCACCGGGTTTACCTATAAGGGCCGGGACGTTAATACGCTGCGGGCGATGGTGGACTATGACTATTTAAAAACGATCGGCGTGAAGTTATTGGACGGGCGGGATTTTGCACCCGGGTATGCCACGGATACGGTGAACAATGTCGTTATCTCGGAGAGTATGGCGAAGCAATTACAGGAGAAGGATATCGTTGGCAAGACGATCGTGCTGGACAGTGCAAAGCATTCCGGGTGGCATGTGGTGGGGGTATTCCCGGATTATCATTTGTATACCATGGCGGAGGCGGTGGAGCCGCTTACGCTGACGATAAATTTGAATGACGAGATCCCCTATGTCTTTATCAAGACGAGCGGCAGGGATCTGATCGGGACGATGGATGCCGTGAAGCGGGAGATGGCGCAGTTGGAGCCGGGGCAGGAATTCAAGGGCAGCTTTGTGGATGACAATGTTAATGATTGGTATTCGGATGAGCGTGGGGCGTCAATGATCTTTAGTATCGCGGCGGGAATTGCCATCCTGCTTTCGTGCAGCGGGCTGCTGGCGATGGTGTTGCTGATCATCCAGCAGCGGGTGAAGGAGATCGGGGTGCGGAAGGTGCTGGGAGCCAGTGTAGGGAGTATTTCTTTGCTCGTGTCGCGGGAGTTTGTCGGATTGGTGGGGTTGGCAGTGGTGATCGCGACACCGATCGCGTGGTTTGCGATACATAGCTGGATCCAGCATTACCCGTACCGGATCGGGGTCACCTTTGGGGATTTTTTGTTGGTTGGGGTGGTGGCGATCGGGTTCGCGCTGGTGACGATCGGGTTTAATACGGTGCGGGCCGCGCGGCAGAATCCGGTTGCCGCTTTGCGTAGCGAGTGAGCCGCTCCGCGGCTCCAGGCGTTGCGGTCGGAATGAGCAGCGCCGGGGATTGCAGCGGTAAGCCCGGAGCCGCGAGGCGAGGACTTGAAGCGAAAAGCCCGGCCCGAAGGGGGCGCCCTACCCTACTGCGGTTATTTCGCGAAATTCGATTGTAAGGCTTCGAGGGCGGCGGCGAGATAGACGAGCGGGGCGTTCCAGTTGATGGCGATCTCGTTGGAGGCGTAGGCTGCGTTTTGGTCGAGGTAGGCGGTTTCGGGTTCGGTATAGAGATAGTTCTGATGATCCTGGCGGCCGGGGTTGGGTCCGCCGGCGAGGAGGCCGGGTACGGGGGCGTCGATGCCGTCGGCGATGGAGGGGCGATGATGCGGGTGCCCGGTCGAGCTGGTGCCCATCCCCGTTACGAAACATATATTCAGTGCATTGCGGCCGAGGAGATAGTCGAGGTTGGCGAGTGCTCCCGCGAGATAGAGCGGGTCCTGTTTCTGCAGCCAGGCATTGATCAGCAGCATGCCCTGGTTGGCGGCCACGGAATTACTTCCCCAGATAAAGTCATTTGGCGTGTGGCCCATGACGGTATGAAAAGCCGTGGTGGGCCAATTTTTTATATACCCGTCGGCCATCGTCAGCAGTTGTTGTTTGAGGGCGTCGAGGGCGGGCTGGAGGGTTTGGGGCAGGCTTTTGCGATGGCGAAGCAGGGAGTAATCGCCCATCATTCCCACATGGGCCCAGGCGGGCAGGGTCAGGGGGATGCCGAGTTGTTGGCGGACTGTGGGGAGATATTGGGTATCGGCCGTGGTGATCAGGAGTTCGGCAGCGGCCCAGAAGAATTCGTCTTCGGGATGGCGGTCGCCGTAGGCGCCGGTGGTAACGGCGGGGGTAAACGCTTTGTTCATCGCCTCCTGGTCGTAGAGGATGTCCGGGTTTTGCCGCGCCCAGGCAAATGCGGCGATGGCGGCGCGGCGGCAGGAGTCGGCGAGGCCGGGCAGCTGGCGGTTGAATTTTTGCAGGATGCGGGCGGCCTGAGCGGTGACGGCGGCGAAGTCGAGGGCGGCGGCGGTGCTTTTCTGTACGACATAGCGGGGGGCTTTTGTGACGCCGGGCATCACCATGCCATCGAAGACGGCGTTTGTGCATTTATGATATACTCCGCCGTCGTTGGGGTCCTGCATGGTAAGCATCCAACGGAGGTTATAGAGGGCTTCGTTCAGGAGTGAGGGTACATGTGAGGCCCGGTCGCGGGCGCCGGGGGGCATGGGGAGGGCCGGGATATTGGTGCGGAGGGTGTCGAAAAGATGGGGAAAGTCTTCCCAGGCGTCGAAGAGGGTTCCCATGGTGATCCCGGAGTTGACGATGTATTTGTTATAATCCCCGGCGTCGTACCAGCCGCCCGGAGAGGAGATGTGGCTTCCGGCGGGCCGTTGGGCGCTGGCGGCGGAAGGATGGATCAGGACGACGGTATCCGGATGACCGGCGGGACGGGCCCAGGCGCCGGCATAGCCGGGGGTGAGGGCGATATCGGAACGTTGGTAGTAGTAGCCTTTCAACGCGGCGGCCACGAGGGGGCTGAAGGCGTTGGCGCCGATGGTGAAAGGATAGCTATTGGGAAGGTTGGGAACGACGAGGCGATAGATGCCGGGGCGGTGGAAGGCGCTAAAATCGGCCAGTCGCGTGGTGACCGACGAGTTGCCGGAGGGGGTGACGGGGCCGAGGTGGCCAAAGAAGACGGTGTCGACGCGGCCTTGCCAGGAGGGTGCGTTATCGGCAATGGAAATGAGATAGAATACATCTTTCAGGGTGAGGCCGGTGATGATGGCCTGCTTGGGGGCGTTTGGATAAAAGCCTAATTGGTTGAGAACGATGGCCGGCGGCGGGACGGCAGCAGGGGGCGCGGTTGACGCGGCGGCGGGTGACGCGGCGGCGGGTGACGGGGTTTGGGCGGGAAGGAGGTTTGGGAGCAGCAGAAGGAGATTTGGGAGCAACAGAAGGACCAACAGGACTTTGCGCATGGGAAGTGGTTAATGGAGGCAAAGATAGAATTGCCGTGGAATTTGTAAATATTTCGTAAATTGAAATATATGGACTAAAACCAGGCAAATATGAACAGAGTAGCAGATATCCTCGCGCACAAAGGAGCCCGCATCGTTTCAGTTGGCCCTCAGACTACGGTACTGGAAGCGCTTCGCATCATGGCCGATCAGAATATGGGTTCCGTGATGGTATTGGAGGGCACCCAATATCTTGGGATCATGACGGAACGGGATTATTCGCGGAAGGTTATCCTCAAGGGGAAGTCATCCACGGACACCCCGGTTGCCGAGATCATGTCGACGAATTTCCCGAGTGTGTCGCCGAACGACACGGTGGAGTTTTGCATGGAGTTGATGTCGGACAAGAACATCCGCTATCTGCCGGTTTTCGAGAATGAGCGGTTATGCGGGATCGTTTCGATCAACGATGTCGTCAGGGAGACGATCCGGAGGCATGAGGAGACGATCACCCATTTGAAGGATTATTTACATTCGGGGATGTAGGGGGCATTTATCGCGGGACGGCACAGCGGCGGCCGGATCAACGGCGAGTCATTTTCGCGGGCCAGCCATGGGATCGGGGAATTGCGGGGTTCGCCATCTAGCTTTCACTGAAGTATTTTTTCAGCAGGAAATCGAGTTGTTCCTGGCTGAGGGGTTTGTTCTCGAAGCCGGCTACTTCGGGGATGGCCCGGGTGCGTTTTTCGTCGTCGGGATTGAGTGAGGTAGTGAGCATGATGAGGACGATATCGGCTTTGCGGGCGGGTGGAAGGTTGCGATATCTTTCGAGGAATTCCCAGCCGTCCATGGCGGGCATATTGATGTCGAGAAAGATGAGGTCGGGGCGGATGGTGGTATCCTGGAGAAAGGCGAGGGCCTCGAGGCCGCTTTGTGCGACGTGGACCTGGCGGCTGCAGCCGGCCTGCTCGAGGGTCATCTTGTTTAGAAAATTGGTTGGTTCATCGTCGTCGATGAGGAGAATACAGTCAAGTAGAATACTCATGTTTTACAGGGGTTGAATGGAAGAATGGCGGGGTCGTCTTGCCTGCGGCAGAAGGGGTATTGCAAATGTATCAATTGTCGGGCAGAGATGCAAGATTCACGAGTTATTAACCAGGTTTAGGACGGAAAACGTGTAAATTTGCCCCTATGGCTGAAACGCTTCAACGGGATGAGATCATAGTAAAGGAGATCGTGGATACGGCCAGGGCCCTTTTTAAGAAATCGGGGTTCAAGAAAACGACGATGGGGGACATTGCGAGGAGCCTGGGCAAGGCGAAGAGTTCCTTATACTATTACTATCCCAGCAAGGAGGACATTTTCGAGGCAGTGATCTATGCCGAAATGGACGAATTGCTGGATGAGATCCACTGTGCGCTGGCCAAGGCGAGGAGTTCGAAGGAAAAACTAACGGCGTATTGCCGGTGCCGGCTGGAGAAGTTGAGCCAGCTTTGCAATCTAAGCGATGCGCTGAAGAGTGAAATTGCTGAGTTGCACTGCGTTATGGCGGAGATGAAAAGCCGGTTCGATACGACGCACGTAGAGCTTGTGAAGGGGATATTGGCGGAGGGGATCCACAATGGCGAATTCAAGAAGATAAACGAGGATAATATCGAGCTGATCGCCTATCTGATGGTGAGCAGTTTCCGGGGTTTGGCGGTGCCGTTGATGGTGAGTCAGAACCGGAGCCCGAGGCTGGATCTGCAGATCGATTCGATCGTGGATATCATGGTTGAGGGGATTGGGCGCTGACCGCCGGGGCCGGGGGTTACGTGGCGACTTGCGATTGAGGCGCCTCGACGGCGCGGGTATAGCGCTTCACAAAACGGGTAAACCACCCGACATTCCGAAACAAATATTGAAAGAGGCTGATGCCGATGATGCCGCAGGTGATGCCGGCGAGGACGTCCAGCACGTAGTGGTGGCTGCTATAGACGGCGGAGAACCAGATACCGACGGTGATGGTGGCGAAGAGGAGATTGATCCAGCGCAGCCGGTACTTCAACCCATAGACAAGAACGGTGAGCGGATAGGCGGCATGCAGGGAGGGCATGGCTGCAAAAACGTTTGAGCTTTTGGCATAGAGGCCGGCGAAGACATGCAAATGGAAGTAATCGTCCCAGCGGCCCAGTCCGGCGGTATTACCGGGGGTATGGGCGTTGAAGGCGAACCCATGATATTGGACATACCAGGGGGGAGCGGCGGGACAGGCATAGTAGACGACGAAGCCGACGAGGTTCACCAGGAGGAAGCTGAGGGTGAATTGAAAGAAGGCTTCCTTGTTCTTATAGAACAGATAGCCGGCGAAGGCCAGGGGGAGCGGGATCCAGCAGAGATAGAAGCAGCCGGCGAGGATGTCGAGGAACGTGTTGCGGTGGACGAACCAGAATTCGTTTGGGGTGAGGACGGCGCCGGCGGCGCCTTTTATGCCGAAGAGGCTTTTTTCGAGGTGGTAGAGGCCTTCGATATGGACCGGGTTATAGCGATAGTTGGGGAAGAGTTTCATGGAATCGAAGAGCACCCAGAACACGATGAACACGGTAAACCCGAGGATGAAGCGGCGGGTGGGGCCTGAGAGGAAGAAGAGGATGTTGAACAGGCCGACGAGGAAGAGTTGGTCGGGTTTGTAGCCGAGGAGCCAGCGGGCCAGCAGGAGGTAGGCGGCGGAGATGCCGAGGGCGGTCAGCGCGGTGCGAAGGGTGAGTGGGGTGCCGGTTGGGGGGACGGGGCGAGAGGCTGCGGGGCGAGAGGCGCCGGGGACGGGCTGGGAGGCAGGGTTGGCGGGCTGGGAGGCGCCGGGAGAATTCGGAGCGGTATCCATGGCCGTTAGACTTTTAACCGTTGGGTGAGTTCTTTACCGGTTTGGACGTCGACGCCTTTGAGTTCGAGGTACTTGACATTGGGGGACCAGAAGGTGCCGCCGGGGTCGATGCGAATATATACGCGGCTGAGGATCGCCTGGCGGCCGTCGATATTTACATACACGTGATGCCGGTTGTCGACGGGGGACCGCATGAGGTACATGGGCACTTTCTTATAGGAGACGAAGCGGAGTTCGAAGGTGCCGTTGCCGAGGTCGCGTTCTTTGAGGCCATAGGCGAAATGCCGTTGGATGAAGGAGAGTTCCTGCCGTTGGTGTTGTTCGGTGTAGCGGATCCAGAGGACCTTTACCGGTTCGTCGGTGTCGAGGATGCCATCCTTCAGGTTGAGTTCGCAGATGATGGTATTGGCGTTGGGGGTGCGTTGCAGATAAAATAATGAGTTGACATTGCTCGGCGGGATCGGGAAGGTATCGACCGGATCGCTGATGACGGCCGGCCGGGAGTGCAGGACGCCGGGTGAGTTTACGGACATCATGGGGTGACCGGCGGCAGATGCGGTTTGGGCGCCGGTCGGGAGGCCGGCGACGAGGGAGGCGATAAGAATGAGGATTACCGTTGTGCCGGGCAGGGAAGGTTTTTTTGGGGATGCGGGGGCACTGGTGGGGGCCGGATTGGGGGTGGTCGCGGGGCCGGGGGCAACATTGCCGGAGGCGGCATTGCCGGAGGCGGCATTGCCGTTGCTGGAGGGTTTCGCGGCGGAGGCGGCGTTTGCGTTGGCGGTGGCGCGGGCGTCGAGGGTCTTTTTTGCGTCGCGGAGGCGGCCGATGGCGGTGCCGTTGGCGAGGAAGGCCATGACGGTGATCGGGATGGTAAAGATGGAGATCGTCTCGAAGACCGGGAAGTTGGTATTGGGCCAGGCGATCTTATAGTCACCGCCCATCCAGCGGGAGGCGATGCCGCAGGCCAATGCGGAGACGCCGATGATGATGACGCGTTCGGGCCGTTGCATGAGGCCGTCCTTGCATTCGATGCCGAGGCCTTCGGCGCGGGCGCGGGTATAGCTGACCATCATGCTGCCGATGAGGCCGATGAAGGCGAACAGGCTGCTCACGAAATAGTGATGGGCGACCAGGTAGTAGCAGATACCCAGGAAGAGGATGAGTTCGCTATAGCGATCGAGGACGGAATCATAGAGGGCGCCGAATTGCGAGCTCATGTTGCCGAGGCGGGCCACCTGGCCATCGAGCATATCGAAGAGTCCGGCGAACAGGATGAGCGCGCCGGCCCAGCCGACATAGGAGAGATCGCCGCGACGACCTTCTTCGGCTCCGCTGATGAAGATGATGGCCACGCCGATGTTGAGGATGAGCCCGATGGTGGTAACCATATTGGGCGTCAACCCCATCCGGATCAACAACCGCACAAGCGGATTGATGACCTTATAGATGCCTAGTTGTAGTTTTTTTCGAGTGCTCATTGGTCAGTTACCGGGCAAATTTACTTAAAAATCAAATTTGGACCGTACCCTGATTCCCCACATGGGGATCTCGGGGTGGTTGAGATAGGTGAACCGCTTGATAAAATCGATGCGCACCAGTTTAAAAATATTGGCGATGCCGAAACCTGCCTCGATATACGGGGTATTGGAGAGGGAGAATGTTTCGATCTGGCCATTGGTCATCGGATATTTTACGAGTTGCGGATTCTTGGTGGGGTCGTTCTCGCTGCGGACGCCGCCGAACAGGATCTTGCCTTCGACCACTTCCCGCCATTTGAGTTTTTTCAGCAGGGGGATCTTGTTAAAAAAGAAGCCGTTGAAATAGTGGTCGATATAGGCCGTAGCGTAGTGGTCGCTAACGAATTCGAGGAAGTTCATCAAATTGTACGACTGCAGTTGATACGCATAGCTCTGGTTGGCGTGGTGGACGTCGAGCAGGGGGAACGGGACCTTGCCGATGACGTACCCGAAGTCAAAGGTGATATCGGTATAGCCAAGGAAGGATTCGTAAAACCGTTTGTAAAAATTAAGGTCGAGGTTTGTATAGTTGTACTGTCCCCGGAAGACGTTCTTTACGCCCTGGGTGACGGAGAAGTCGATGATGGGGTATTTATTGATAATGGGTACCCGGTACAACTTGCCGATATAGAATTGCTCATGGGGGGCCCAGCGGATCTCGCCGGAGAATTCCGTGGTGGTGATCTGCCGGATGGTGTCAGTGCCATTCTTTGCGACGTAAGAGATCGTCCCCGCAGGGGTTTGCTCCCACCAGCGGAAGCCGAAGGCGTAGGAGAGGTGATTACGCAGTTCGTGCAGGTAGTTTAGCCGGAAGTTATCATTATACAACCACTTGTCGTTGTTGCCGCGTTTGAAGGAAAGCAGGAAGTTATCTTCCTGTACGAATTGCAGCGCCTGTCCGGGGATCTGCGTCTCTTTCTGATAGGAGGCGCGGATATAGTGCTGGGGAAAGCCGTAGACCGATTTATTATTCAGCGAATAGGTGCCGCTGAGGAAGTATTTCCATTTCTGGTCGCCAAATCCATAGGCTGCATAGGCTTCCGAATAATAGCGGGTGCTGAAGTGGGTGGTCGTTCTGCCGCCGAGGCGAAGCCGGAAGCCTTCGACGGGGTTGAAGCTGTAGAAGGTGCTGGCGGGGCCGATCTCGATGGGGCCGGCCTGTTTGTATCCTGCCAGCAGGAAGGTGGACCAGTCGACGAGGCGGCGGAAGGACTTCATTTTCCGCAGGCTGTCCACGTTGGCGTATACTTTGTTCTCGTATTTGGTCAGCGTATCGGCGCGGTGAACGACCCAGAATGAGTCGGCCTGGGTTTCGGCGCTGTCGAGGATCTCGGTTGGCGGTCCTTTGAACAGACTATCCGAAAGTGCGGTATTGGCCTGGAAGTTGACGAAGGAGACCTCCCGCTCTCCATAGAGGCCCGTGCCTGCTTTTGTGATGCCGAAGTCCCCGAGGACATCGCTCTTGGTCAGCAGATAGCGCCCGTCGGGCTGGCGGGTGAAGTCCTGGTTGATGTTCATCGCCCGGACGAAGTTGAAGTTGATACTTTTGCTGACCAGGAGCCGCAATTTCTGGATGGCATAGTGGCCGTCGAGGGTGATCCACATGGTCCCGCGGAACAGCAGATCGTTGGGGTTCCGGGGGCGGAAGCTGAGCCGGACCAGTTTCTGGCTGTCCACCTGGGTGGTATCCTCGATGAAATACATGTAGAAGGTGGGCGCCGACTCGGCGATGGGACTTAGAAAGAGATTGGTGAAGACGGAGATATTGTTATCGTAGATGTTGAAGTCCTGATAGAGGCGGTTCAGGTACATACTGATGCCTTTCATGTCAATCAGTTCGCCATAGTCGACATTTCGCTTGCCGGTGATGACCGACTTGATCTTCTCCGGGCTTTTGCGGTAGAAGTTGTTGGAATAGGTTTCTTCGAGGTAGACGGGGGAAAGGCGGCGACCTTCGAGTTTGGTGGTATCGCTGTTCTCGACCAGAAAGTGGTAGGGTTTGAGCAGGCTGTTCTTCGACAGTTTGTCGTTGACCTTATCCACGGAGACCACCAGTTTCTCATATTTCTGGTAGGTGGCGAAGGAGTAGGCTTCCATGCGGTTGGAGTCCTTGTGGTCGATGACGAGCCGGATGAGTTCGACTGCCGGGTTGCCTTTGTTGCGGTAGCGTTGTCGCTTGTTGGTTACGCGGGCTTCCTGAAGGGATTTGAAGGACCGGGAGAGGGAGAAGCTGATCTCCGCATTGGGGATGGAATCGAGGTGGATCGTCTTCGAGTTATAGCCGACGCTGGTGACGGTGACGACAGCGGCGTGCTGGGTCGTGGGAATGCGAAAACGGCCTTCCTGATTGGAGCGGGCGCCGCCGCGCAGTCCTTTTATGGAGATGCTGGCGTTGGTGATGGCTGTTTGGGTTGCGGAGTCTTTGACAATTCCGCGCAATGTGATGTCCTGCGCCTGCGTTCGCCAGGCGAAGGTCATGATCAACAAGATTAAGGTCCAGGCTTTTAATCTACATCCAGGCTGTGTCATCCTTTTTTATTTAAATACAAATCTTTTCTGCAGTACGTAGTTATAACATACGGCCACCGCCACCGCTACGATGACCTTGGCCAACAAATCTTTTATTTCCGTGTAATGTGTGAATAACCAGAGCCCGGATACGTTGAGCAGGAAATTACCGATCCAAACCAACACATAACGGTTGACCTGGGCTGCCCATTTTCCTTCCTGTGCACTAAATACCCAATTACGGCTGATCATAAAATGGGTGACACCGCCACAGATGGTTCCCGTTGCACCGCCGGCCACAATTGGTGCTCCGGCAAGCCGGACCAGCAGGAAAGTCACCAGGAAATCCACACCGGTGGCCAGCAGGGAAGCGATCTGCGCTTTCGTGAATGTGATCATATATACTACACTACCAAGGCTTGATAAATACGACGATCTGCAGCAGAAGGTTGGCATACACTCCTGCCAGCATATCGTCCATCATAACGCCCCATCCGCTTCTCAACTGTTCCATCTTGCGGATACCCAATGGTTTAACGATATCAAAAAATCTAAAAAAAACCAGTCCGACGATTATATAGGGCCAGCGAACGGGTACGAAGCAAAGGGTCAGGCACATACCGGCAACCTCATCAATAACAACTCTGTAGCTATCTTCCCCCCACTCTGCTTCCACTTTATTTGCACTCCAGATGCCGATGATCAGCAGGACGATGGTGACGCCCAACTGCCCGGCCCCTATATTAAAATACTCATTTCCACCCGCCCAGGCAAAATACCAGGCTATACAACAGACGGCAGCGGCAATTGTTCCCCCGCCTTTTGGAGTATAGCCTATTCCCAGGCAAGTGGAAATGAGTCTATGGATCAACCCCATCAGGCGGTGATTTCTTCTTCCGCGTAGGTGAGGCCCTCGGGATTCACCAATTCTTCACCCATGAGTTTTCGCAGGGCGTTCTGCAGTACGGTCAATTGTTTGAAAATGTCATGCTCGGTACGGAATCCGGGCGCGGTCTGCGGTGACTTGAAGTAGAACGACAGCCATTCCTGAACGCCGCTGAGGCCTGAACGTTTGGCCAGGTCGCCAAACAGGGCCAGGTCGAGAACGAGGGGGGCTGCCAGGATCGAGTCGCGGCAGAGGAAATTGATCTTTATCTGCATCGAGTAGCCGAGCCAGCCGAAGATGTCGATATTATCCCAGGATTCCTTATTATCGCCGTGGGGCGGGTAATAGTTGATGCGGATCTTGTGATACAGTTGGCCATAGAGGTCGGGGCTGAGGTCGGGGCGGAGGATGTCTTCCAGGACGCTGAGTTTGGAGACTTCCTTGGTGCGGAAATTATCGGGTTCGTCGAGCACATAGCCGTCGCGGTTGCCGAGGATGTTGGTACTGAACCAGCCTTTTACACCCAATGCGCGGGCCTGGAGACCGGGGGCGAGGATCGTCTTCATGAGGGTCTGGCCCGTCTTGAAGTCTTTCCCGCCGATGGGGGCCTGGGTCTGTGCGGCGAGTTCCACCAGGGCGGGGATATCCACCGTCAGGTTGGGGGCGCCATTGAGGAAGGGCACACCCAGTTTCAGGGCGGCGTAGGCATAGATCATGCTGGGGGCGATGCGCGGATCGTTCTCCTTCAGGCCTTTTTCAAAGGCGGCCAGGGTTTCGTGTACGCTGGAGGTCTCGATGTACTTTTCCGTGCTGCCACACCAGACGATGACCAGGCGGTCGCATCCGCGGGACTCCTGGAAGTTGAGCATATCGTCCATGACGGCTTTTGCCAGGGCCATTTTTGTATCGGCCTGTTTGATATGGGTGCCGTCGAGGTTCTTGATATACGATTTGTCGAAGACGGCCTTCATCGGTTTGATGGCTTCGAGTTCGGCTTTCAGTGCGAACAGGGTGCCGGGTTCGAGGACCTTGGCGCGGCTTGCGGCCTCATATACATTCTCTTCATATACATCCCAACCGCCAAAAACAAGGTCGTTGAGACCGGCGAGAGGAACGAATTCCTTAATTTTTGGATAGTTGTTACCTGATTTCCGATTCAAATGAATGTTGCCCATTTGAGTGAGAGAGCCGATCGGTTGTGCAATGCCTTTCTTAATGGCTTCTACGCCTGCGATGAGGGTAGTTGCTACTGCGCCCATGCCTGGGAGCAATACGCCTAAACGCCCAGTCGCTTCTTTTACTTCCATGTTTCTTGGTTTTTAGATTGAGTAATGCAGAGTTGAATGAACAAAATTATCGAAATAATCAATTTTCGAACAAAATTGTTTTTTGGTCGAAAAGTTTGCTAAAATGTTTGTTCACTGGCCGGCAATCGGGTAGGTCACAAGATAATTGGAGCGGGGCAGCGAAGATAGTTAAAGTCGGTGAACGGCCGGTTTTTGGTGACAAACGCGCGGGTGGGGCCGGTGGTCAGCGGGGGGCGCGGGATCAGAGGGAGATGCTGCGGTCGCGGGCGGTGTTTTTCCAGGCCCCGGTGATGCGGCCGGCCTCGACCGTGAGCGCACGGTCATAGAGGGCGATGGTGGGGCAGACGTGGAAGGGGATGCCATAGAAAATGTCGCCGATCCTGAATCCGTGGTTAGGGCCGGCTTCGACGACGAGATGTTCTTCGCTTTGGCCGACGGCATTTAGATGGGGGCCGTTGAGGAAGGAGACGCGGCGGGGGAGGTCGTTCTCGGGGGCGATGGATTTGTGACCGAGGTCGAGGCAGAGGCGGGTGTCGCCGCGCAGGGAGATGACGCGGGTGACGACGAGGGCTGCGGGCTGGAAGGGTTGATCGGGGAAGCCGTCGGCGTAGCCTTTGTCCCAGTAGACGAAGGTGCCGGGGCTGCATTGAATATCGGCTGCGCGTTTTGCGTGGATGGGGAAGGTTGGGGAGCCGCCGGCGATGATGGGCAAGCCAAGGGTTTGATTTAATCTGGTGATTAAATCAAACCCTTCGTCGCATTTGCGGGTGCGTTCGGCGAGGTCGGCGTCGCGGATATGGCCGTCGTAGCCATGCAGGCCTATGGGGTTGATACCCGGCGTTTGGGCGGCCAGCTTATACAACTGCAGGGCCTCGTCACCGGGAGCGATGCCGGTGCGGTCCATGCCGACATTGATATCGAGATAAACCGGAACGGTGAGGCCGGCGGCGGCAAAGGTGGCGGCCATTGCGGTGGCGGCCTGCGGATTATCGATGAGGCAGGAGAAGGTGGTGTTGGGATATTTCTTTATCAGCTGTGCGAGGCGTGCGGTCTTGGGGCCGATCGGCTGGTAGGCGAGCAGCACGTCGGGCGCGGCTTCGAGGGCCAGCATTTCGGCCTCTGCGATGGTGGCGCATTTGAAGCGGGTGATCCCGGCGGCCAGCTGGAGGCGGGTGCAGTCGGGGCTTTTGTGCGTCTTGACATGGGGGCGCAGCCGTGCGGGGCTGCCGACCCTTTCGATGGCCAGGCGGATATTCTCCTTTACTCTTTCGGGGAAGACGATCAGCGCCGGGGTGTCCAGCGTTTCGGGCTGCGTGAGATGATACCAATCCATACCACTAATGTAGTTCAAAAATAACTTCTATTTCGACGGGGATGTTACCCGGCAGTGAGCCCATGCCGACGGCGCTGCGGACACCGACGCCGTTATCAGTTCCCCATACCTGTGCGAAGAGTTCGCTGCAGCCGTTGATCACGTAGGGATGTTTTTCGAAATCGGGGGTGCAGCCGACCATGCCGAGGGTTTTGATCACGCGGCGGACCTTGTCGAGGCTACCCAGGTGGGACTTTACCGTTGCGAGAATGGCCAGGCCGACCTGGCGGGCTGCTTGTTTGCCGGCTTCGGCATCGAGGTCCTGGCCGACGCGGCCGACGATGAGGGTCTTGTCGTCGCGGAGCGGGCCGTGACCGGAGACATATAAATATTTTCCGTCGATGAGACAGGGTTTGTAGACGCCCATGGGTGTCGGGGCGGGGGGAAGGGTCAGGTTGAGGGCCGCGAAATTCTGTTCGGGTGTGTTGTTGCTCATGTTATCTGGATTGTGCCAAAAAATGGAGGCGAATGTAGTATATTTAGTGACACTAACTATAACGCTGTAACATATGAAAAAGACATCCCGCAGAATTTTTATTTCCCGCACGGCGCTGACGCTTGGTGCGGCGTTTGGCCTGGGGCGTATTTCCGCGATGGCAGGAATATCGGGCGATGAGGCGGCCCGCATGATGGAGGCTGCGGCCTTCCTGAATATCCCGCTGGGCTTTCAGACCTTTCCGATCCGCGACCGGCTGGGAAAGGATTTTCCGGGGACCTTAAAGACGATGGCCGGGTTTGGATACCGGCTGACGGAGCTCTGTTCGCCGGTGGGGTATGAGACCATCGGCTTTGGTTTTCTCAAAGGGAAGACAGGGCAGGAGATCAAGTCGATCATCAACGATGCGGGGCTTGAATGTCCGAGTTGTCACTATGGGTTTGGGGAGCTGGCGCCCGACAAGATCGACAAGAGCATCGAGTTTGCGCATGCGCTTGGCCTTAGCCAGATGATCTGTTCGACGTTCTGGTTGCCGAAGACGAGCACGCTGAAGGATTATACCGATTCGGCGGAGAAGCTGAACAAGGCCGCGGAGAAGATCCGGGCGGCGGGGATGCAGGCCGGCTTTCACAACCATGATTTTGAGTTTGCGACGCTTGACGGCTCGTTGATCTATGACGCGCTGATGAAGACCTTCGATCCGAAGCTGGTGAAGATGCAATTCCAGACGGAGGTGATCAATCTTGGATATAAGGCCGCGACCTATTTCAATAAATATCCGGGCCGGTTTATTTCTTCGCATTTAAGCGATTGGACGGCGGATAAGAAAGAAGTGC
The DNA here is from genome assembly GCF_036500295.1 of Puia sp. Lineage (NCBI taxonomy): Bacteria > Pseudomonadati > Bacteroidota > Chitinophagia > Chitinophagales > Chitinophagaceae > Puia > Puia sp. The sequence goes on from NZ_DASYCH010000071.1 coordinate 42,665, forward strand.
CGATCGGTAAGGGCGTTATCGACTGGAAGGAATTCTTTTCCGCGGCGAAGACCGGCGGGGTGAAGAATTTCTTTGTAGAGATGGATTGGGAGACGTTTGAGGGGAGTGCAAAATATATTCGCGCATTATAAACCACGCTTGCCGCACGGTTCGGGGGTTAATGGCCGGCGGGATGATTGGTCGAAATATGATATTTATCATCGAGCTGCCAGAGGCGGGCGCCGCCTTTTATGCCGTCGCGGTTGGAGAAGCGGATGATGTTGTTTTCGAGGGGGATCTCGAGCTTGTCGATATTGCCGCCGCCGATATAGAGCCGGTCGTAGTTGAACACCGTTTTTAGTACGGCGAGGACTTTGACCATCCGTTTGTTCCATTTCTTTTTTCCCGCCTTTGTCAATGCTTTTGCTCCGATGTAGACATCATAGTCCCGGCCCTTGCTGATGGGGTGATGGGCGAGTTCGAGATGCGGGAGGAGGTAGCCGTCGATGAGGAGGGCGGTGCCGAAGCCGGTGCCGAGGGTGACGGCGAGTTCGAAGCCTTTGCCGCTGACGACGCCGAGGCCGAGCTGGTCGGCGTCGTTGACGAGGCGAACGGGTTTTTTCAGTTGGTCGGCAATCTGCTGGCCGAGGGGGATCTCGCCGGAGATGGTGGGAAAGAGATTGGGAGCGGTGTATACGATGCCGTTGCGGACATAGCCGGGGAAGCCGACGGAGACTTTGTCGTATGCGGGCATGTCTTTGGCGAGTTGCCGGACGATGTCGATGACGATGGGGGCGGTTGCCTGCGGCGGGGTGACGATCTTTTTGTATTCGGTTTGCGGGTCGCCGGCGGCGTTGAGGATGGTGCCTTTGATATGAGAGCCGCCGATGTCGATAGCGAGGATATTGCCGTCCATGCTTTTACTTTTTTTTAAAGGTACGGGTTTGCAACAATTGGGCCGCCCCTCGGGCGGCCCAATTCGTTGGTTATTCGGTTCGAAGACTCTTTACCGGGTTGGCGAGGGCGGTTTTGATGGTTTGGAAGCTGAGGGTGAAGAGGGCGACCAGCAGCAGCAGTGCGCCGCCGGCTACGAATACCCATGCACTCATCGGGGTGCGATAGGCGAAGTTGCTGAGCCAGCGGTCGGCGGCCCACCAGGCGACGGGAATGGCGATGGCGGAGGCGAGGAGGACGAGGCGCAGGAATTCCGTTGACAGGATGCGAACGATGCTGCCGACGGTGGCGCCGAGGACCTTGCGGATGCCGATCTCTTTTGTGCGGCTGTTGGTGGTATAGACGACGAGTCCCAGCAGCCCGAGGCAGCTGATGCCGATGGTGAGGGCGGTGGCCCAGTAGAGCAGGTGCATGATATCCTGTTCGGCTTTGTACCAGTTGGCGATCCGGTCATCGAGGAAGGTATATTCCCAATCGGCCTCGGGATAGACGGCGTGAAAGGCTTTTTGCAGTTTGTCGATGACGCCGGCGGCGACCGTTGGCGAGGTGAGCCGGATATGGAAGATATCGCCTTTTTGACCCGCGAATGCCAGCGGTTGGATGGCCTCGTGCATGGATTCTTCATGGAAGTCGGCCATGACACCGACGATCGGGACCTCCTTTTTGCCATAATAGGTGAGCCGCTTGCCGAGCGCCGCCGCGGGATCGTCAAAGCCGAGGAGGCGGGCGTAGGTATTGTTGATCAGCACTTCGCTGATGGTGTCGCCGCCCCGGACGTTGCGGCCGGCGAGGAGTTTTATATCATAAAGCCTGAGATAGTTGCTGTCGCCCCAGCGGGTCACGACGCCGGCTTTGATATCGGGCCGGGGTTTGAAGCTGATGTCGCCGAATGCGCCACCTTCGCCGCCGGGAGGGAAGAACCCGCGGCTGGCCATTTCCACCCCGGGGATGGATTTAACGTCATCGAGCAACCGCTGTTTGTGGACGTTGACGCTATCCCAGGGGGTTTCGAAATTGAGGATGGCCGTGCGACGGAAGCCGAGGTCCTGGGTGAGACCGAAATGGATCTGTTTGGCGACGAGCAGCGTGGCGATGACGAAGAATTGGGCGATGACGAATTGCCCGACGGTGAGGGTCCGGCGCAGGCGGGCGCCGCTGGTGTTGCTGCCGGGAGTATAGTGTTGATCCTTGAGGACCTTTACGGGGTTGAAGCCGGAGAGGAGGAAGGCGGGCCAGGCGCCGGCGAGTAGGGTGAGGATGGGGATCAGCAGCGCGAGGAAGAGGAGGCTGCCGGGGTGGTGAAACCAGTCGGCATGAAGATCGGCCGGGATGAAGCCCGCGAAGGCTTCCATGAGCACGGGTGTGAGGGCCATGGAGAGCAACGTGGCGATCAGGACGACGAAGAAGGTCTCGCCGAGGAACTGGCGGATGAGGCGCCCACGGGAGCCGCCCATCGTCTTGCGAACGCCGATCTCTTTTGCGCGGCGCGTAGCCTGGGCGGTGGAGAGGTTGACGAAGTTGATGGTAGCGAGCAGGAGCAGAAAGGCGGCGATGGCCAGCAGGCCATACAGCGTGGGCTTCGAGGCGACGCGTTGGCCAAAGGTGTGATAGAGTGAGTTAAAATGGAGGTCGCTCAGCGGGAGGAGTTTGATCTGCCAGCCGCCCTTGTTATTTGGTTGGGGTTTTGAGTATTTTTTATAGATGGCGTTCAGTTGGGCTTCGGCGCGGGCGGGGGTGGTGCCCGGAGCGAGTTTGAGGAACAGGTTAGAGTAGGCCATCCAGTCGTTCCATTCCGTCATCATGAAATTTTCCTGCAGCCACGTCTTTGCGATGGTCGCGTGGGAGATGAATTCGGCGCCGCCGAGGTCGGTGTGTTCGCGTTCGTCTTTTACGATACCCGAGACCGTCATGGGTGTATTGTCGTAGGTTAGTTGGCGGCCGACAACGGCGGGGAGGGATTCGTTGGGAAAGTACAGATGCGCGCGGCTTTCGGTGAGGACGACGGTGAAGGGGTTGGTCATCGAGCTTTGTGGGGAGCCGACGAGCCATTGGTGGGGGACGAGACGGAAATAGTCGGGGGTGACGTAGATGATATGGGGTTGTTTATTGTAGATCGTTGGTTTGGTGTTTGCGGCGGAGTTTGCGGCGGGGGAGTTCCCGGGGACGGTGACTTTTGCGGTGCCGTCGCGCTGATAGCCGAAGTAGGGTACGGTGAGTTGGAAACCGGTGCCTTCGGTTTGCACGGCAGCGCCGAGGGGGGCGGGGACGGCGGAGGCATGGGCGATGTTGCCGTCGAAGGAGCCTTCCATGACGACCTTATAAATGCGCTCGCGGGCAGGTTCAAACCGATCGAAAGAAAGTTCATAATCGGCGATCCAGAAGATTACCAGTGCGGCGCTGATGCCGATGGAGAGGCCGAGGATGTTGATGAAGGTGAAGAGCCGGCTGCGGCGGAAGACGCGGGTAGCGTTGGTAAGGTATGTTGTCAGCATGGCGGTTTTGTTGACGCGGTTTTGTTGAGAGGGTTGCTGCCAAGAGGATGCCGGATTTTCTGCGCCTTGATCTTTAATGGGTTGGTGACGATGGCGGCCTTGCCGCTGTTCGGTTTCGATACGGGTGTTGTCCGGTTATTTTGAGAAGACGGTATCGATATGAAGGAGGCGGCCGTTGCGGTCGAGTCCCTGGATGGAGACATGGAAGGGGCCGGGCTGGTCGTCGTTGAAGAAGGAGAAGGTGGCGGTGTGCGTGGTGGAATCGGGGATCAGGGCGGGGTCCCAGTAGAGGGTCTTGCGACTGCGCGGGGGTTGAGCGTTTTGCGAGAGCGGTTTCGGGTGATCGTAGTCGGGTGCGGGGAAGGGCTGGGTGAGGGAATAGCCGGTTTTTTTTGTTTTGTTGAAATTGGACGGGATGTTCCTGAGCCGGCCTTCGCTGCCGTTCTTTGTATAGATGGCGATCACGCCGTGGGGGGCCATGCCGCTGACGCCGGCGAAGGTACCGGGTTCGAAGACGCGGATCATCGCCACCTGGGCGATGGGGATCTCCGTGAGCAGGTACATGGCCGATTCATAGTTGTCGCTGTTCTCGCTGAGCAGTTGTTCGTCGAGGAAGAAAGCGGGGGCATTCATCCGGTAGAGTTTTGCCATATCGGTACCGGCGATGAACCGGCCGTTGGAGATGCGCCAGGCGACCAGCGGGAGGCCGTTTGCCGAGCTGGTGTTGACCAGGAGCCCGGCGACCTTTCCCGCGAGGTAGTCGATGACATTGAGGCCATAGAGATTATCGGTGGACCTGTCCTGGGTGAGGTCGAGGGTCTTGGCCCAGGCATTGGGATTGGCGAACATCCCGGTCGCATAGTTTTCGAGGACACTGTCTTCTCTTGTTTTGCGATGGGCGCGGACGAGGGCGGTGCTGAGGATGGTCGTGTCCTTTTGTTTGCGCTGGCCGGCGAGTGGGGGGAGGCCGGTGCGCATGTTGTTTTCGCGGGCGCGGAGCGTGGTGGTGTTGGCGGATGGCGTGAAGATATGGGATGGATCGGCGGCGTCGGGGAAGGCGGCGAAGTGGATGGTATCGAGGGGATCGCGTTCGAAGAGGACCGTCACTTCCCTACCCTTTTTTGTATTGTTGTTCTGCACATAGACCGCGGCCGTATCGTGGAAGTTGAGGTTGATGAGGGAGAAGCGGCCTTCGCTGTCGACGGGGACTTTTATCATATCGAACAGGGAATCGTGCGGGGCTTTTATCATCAACGAGAATTCGCCGTTGCGCATGGGTTTTTTGTTCGTTCCGCTGCCCCAGAAGGCCTGGCCCTTGAGGGTGAGGGATTGCTCGGCATAGTAGCGGATGGGCGGGTATTCGTTGTTGAGGATCTTTTGCCAGTCGAAGCGGGCCCAGCGGCTGGTGAGCAGGAGGAGGTCGAGGGCGGCTACGGTTTCGGGGTCTGCGTTGCGGCAATACCAGGACCCGGCTTTTATGTCGTTGCGGATATCGGAGGAGAGGAGAAGGGTGGACAGGAGGTTGCCCGCGGAGTTTGCGGAGTTTGCGGCGGGGGAGTTGGTTGCGGGAGAGTTTGCGGGAGAGTTGGTTGCGGGGGAGTTTGCGGCGGGTGAGTTGGTTGCGGGGGAGTTTGTGGGTTGATGGGTGACGCAGACGGTGTAGGAGCCGCCGGCGTCGCCGGGGAGGCTGAGGCGGAAGCTGTTCCTGCCCCGCGGTTGGGTGGACGCGGTATCGCGGATAAGCGTCGGGGATAGCTGTCCGCGGGTGCGCTGGAGATAGACGAGGCGTTGGGCCAGCGGTTCCTCGGCGTCATTGAAGACGGTGAGGTGGAGGACCCCTGCGGGGAAGCCGTCGAGGGAGAGGGGGCTTGGCGCGGAGAGGACGGTGTTGCTGTAGTTGCCGGCGAAGTCGTTGTCGAAGTTGACATACGTATAGTCGACCTTTCCCTGCATCTCGGCGCAGAGGATGAGGTGCTGGTATTTTTCCTTTGCCGCGATGCTGCGGGACAGGCGGAAGTAGATGCTGTCGTCGCCGTTGGGCGCGAGGAAATGATTTACATAAAGGACTACGCCGGAGGGCTGAGGGGTGGGCAGGGGGAAGTCTTTTTTGATCCCGCCGGGGAATTCGATGCGGGCGGTGTAGGGGTTGCCGGGGGCGGGGTGGATGACGAAGCTGCCCATGCCGTCGTGGAGGGTGGTGAATGGGTGGACCGGTTTGCCGGAGCTATCGATGAGGATGCCGTGGATGGCGACGGGGAGGTTGTCCGCTCCGCGGGCGCGGAAGGCGACCCTGCTGGTGAGGCCGGTGACGAGGTTGCCGCCTTCGGGGAAGAAGTCGAGGTGGTAATCGCCGGCGGACGCGGAGGCGGGAGACGCGGCGACGGGAGACGCGGGGGTGCCGGGAGACGCGGCGACTGGAGACGTGGCGGTGCCGGGGGTTGAGACAGTGGGATCATCGATGCGGACCTCCTGGTAGAAGAATAACAGCGGATCGAAGTTAAGCATCCAGTTGGTGTAGGCGCGGAGATGGTAGCGGCCGTTGGAAAGATCGCCGGGCAGCGCGAGGCTGCCGGCGGCGGCGCCGGTTTCGGCCGGAAGGGTCAGCCGTTGGAGGATGAGGCCGGTGGGGTCCAGGAGTTGGACATAAAGTATTTTGCTGACGGGGGAAGGCTTGCCCAGGCAGGTAATATATCCGCTGAACCAGATGGTCTCGCCGGGGCTATACGCTTCGCGATCGGTGAGCAGGACTACTTTTTCCGGGGGGTATTTATGATAGAATTCGCTCAGTGCATTGTCGATGCGGGCGGTGTCGGGCAGGACGGTGTGTTTGAGGGGCAGGATGCCGAGGCTGCCGAGAAGGAGGCCCGTGAAAAGCAGTTTTGTACCCATGACCGGGTTGTTTGAGCTATACCTGCGAAAAAGCGGCAGGTGTGAGGAAGATACGAGTAATTTTTGAGATGAGGCGGGCGTCGGAGTATTCGGGTTTTTTGCTGATGGTTTTCCAGTCGGGGTCGCTGCCGAAGGCTTTCCAGCGGGCATCGTGGTCGGCCATATCGTCGAAGGTGAGCATGTACGTGAGGTTGGGGCGATATTGGCCGATGAGGGCTTCGCCGAAGAAGACGGGGCGGGCCCCTACCCTTTTGAAGATGTCGATCTCGCCGGCGTCGTTGAACATTTCGATCTTCTTTTGTCCGGCGGCTTCGCCCGGGCTTTCATAGCGGCGGAGTTCGAAGAGCCGGGGTTTCCTCGCGGGGGGTTCGATGACGGGCATATGGGCGAAGGCTTTGAAGAGGGAGCTTTCGATGCGTTGGTAGGCGGGGGCGGTGGCCGGGGCGTCGAGATAAGCGGCGGCGGCTTCGGTGTAGGCCGTGTCGCGGGTGAGCTTTTGGGCGATGCCGGTGAAGTCGTCGATGGAGTTGAAGGGGATGAGGAGATAGATTTTCGCGATGGCCGACTCGGGCTGGGCGGGTTGCGGAGCGGCGGGTTGGGCGGAGGCGGGTTGCGGGGCAGTGGGTTGCGGGGGGAGTTCGCTGAAGACGCCGATGTTGGTGCAGCCGGCGCGGTTGAGGGCGGGGAGCAGGGCTTTTTCGAGATAGGCGGTGGTGAGATCGCGCTGCGCGTTTTCGGCGAAGGTATAGGTACGGAGCTCGTACCATTGTTGTTTTGAGCCGCGGGTATTGTCCATGTTGCT
>NZ_DASYCH010000072.1:0-38398 GCF_036500295.1 Puia sp.
TTGCCCAGTTGCTTGCCGACGGCGATATCCTTTAGCGGCTGGAGAGAAAGCGAGACCTTCTTGTTCTTTCCCGGTACGTTCTCCCGCTGATTCACTTTGCTTAGCGCCGCCGTAAAAGCGGCCGGGCTGGTATTCTTTGCAAGCGTCACGTAGACATAATTAGAGAAACAATTGAACCAGTCCATATTATCCCCATCGCCCGGGGTTGCGGCACTGTTGACATCGATGGAAGAAAGGGAGGCCAGCATCTCGAAGTGGATATGCGACAGCTTCGGGATGTCTTTCATCACGCCGGTGACGGTATAGTTCACCGAATCCAACGGGATCACTCTGCCCATCGGGTCGGCCTGGCCAAATAGTTTTTCGGCGGTGGTTTCGGTCAATACCAGCGTATGCGGCTGTTTCAACGCCGTGGCCGCAACCCCTTTCAGCAGCGGAAAACTGAATACATCGAAGAAGCCTTCGTCGGCATACAGCCCGCTCACCGGTATCGTGCTCTCGCCGATCTTCGCGTCCCCGCCAAAATTATTGCGCAGGATGGTGATCGACTCCACGCCCGGGATCTCGTCGTGGATCAGGTTGCCGCCCTTCCAGGAAGTGGAAGCCAGTTTCATCGGGGGCTGGTCGGGCCATTCCAGGGTGCTGATGACGCGGAACATCCGGTCGCGGTTATTGAGGGTGCTGTCATAGGACAACAGATCGGAAACAACTGCGAGCACCAGCAGGCCGACCGACATGCTGACCGCCAGGCCGACGATATTGATCCCGGAAAACAGTTTGCTGCGCATAATGCTGCGCCCGGATGTTTTGATATAGCTGCCTATCATGAATTTGGTGTTTAGCGGGTTGGTAACAGCGGGTTTGCGAACGGTATACGACCGGAAGAATTTCAGCACATCGATGACATAGATCAGGCGGGCGACAAAGGCGCCGCGCGCCTGGAGGTTGCGGTCGAAGAACTCATGCAGATCGCCTTGCAGGTCTTCCAGCAACTCCGGCCGGCAATAGGCCCGGAGGAACCGGGTCGCCCATTTGGGGGGATGGACCGTTTTGTTTTTCATCAGATGCGCTTTAGGGTGAGGTGGGGGATCTTCTGCCAGAGCTGGTCGCGGATCTCTTTGGCGCGGAACAGCGATGCTTTCCCCGCGCCGGTGATCATATAAAAGCGTTTGCGTTTGCCGCCGCGGGTGGCCGTGGCCTCGCCGAGTTCGCTTTTTACCAGGCCTTTTTCTTCGAGGCGATTGAGCACGGCGTGGACGACGCCAAGTTTCACCGTGCGATCGGCATGTTGGGAGAGTTCGTCACAGATGGCCACGCTGTAGGCATTGTTCACCAGCGAGGCAACGGTGAGCAATACCAGCTCCTCGAATTCGCCGAGGTGGGTTCCTTTCATAAAAACGATTAATTCGCTAAATGTATGTAAAATGGAAACGCCAACCAAATTTTGACAAATTTGGTTTGGGCTATTTCCCCACCTGCAGTACGACGACGGCATCGGGGTCTTCGGCGGTTGGCGACTGGGCGGGGATCACCGCAACGCCGTCGCGCAGCGAGACCTCGACCGGGGTCCTGTCTTTGAGGCGCCAGGCTTTTGTGATACTCGTATAAGGAAACTTCCCGAGGCGGATGACGCCGGCATTTGGCTGCAGGACATGGACATAGAGTTTGTCGCCATCGCGGGTGAGGCAGCCCCATTTCTGCGGACGGAGATACCCGCCTTTCGTGTTGTAGATGGAAGGGCCATAGGTTTTCAGCCAGGCGCCCATCCAGTGGAGGCGTTGGATGAACTCGGGCTGGATCTCGCCGTTGGGCATGGGGCCGATATTGAGCAGGAGGTTGCCGCCGTTGCCGGCCGACTTGACCAGCAGGGCGACGATCTGCGCCGGGGTCTTATAGGTGGTGTCGGTGATATTGAATCCCCAGGAGTTGTTGATGGTGGCGCAGGTCTCGAGCGGCAGGGCGGAGATCTGCTGGAAGCTGAGCCCGCTGGTATTCTCGCCGGGGACATCCTGCTCGAACATCTGGAAATCTTCGCCGGGCAGGGGTGTCATATGGTGGTTGTTGCCGATGAGGCATTGCGGCTGAAGTTTGTGGATGAGGTCGTATAACTCCCGGGTATGCCAGTCGACCCGGACCTCATTGTCTTTGCGGTCCTTGCTTTCTTCGGCCATCTGGTCCCAGTAGCCGTCGAACCAGATGCCGCCGATGGCCCCATAATTCGAGAGCAGCTCCGTGAGCTGGTTCTTCATGAATTGGATATAGTGGTCCCAGTTGCCATGGACGGTGCGGCCGGAGGCCTTACCCGTTCGCCCGGTCCACCAGGAATAGTCGTCGCGGCGCCAGTCGAGCAGCGAATAATAGAGAAAGAGCTTGATGCCCTGTTTGTGACATTCGTCGGCCATCAGGCGGACGATATCCCGCTTATAGGGCGTATGCATGATATTGAAATCCGAATATTTGGTGTCCCACATACTGAAGCCGTCGTGGTGGCGGGTGATGAGGGTGATATATTTCATCCCGGCGGCCTTTGCGAGGGCTACCCAGGTGCGGGCGTCGAAATCGATGGGGTTGAAGAATTTCTCCAGCCGGGTATAGTTTTTCACCGTGATCTTGCGGTTATTCATCACCCATTCGCCGTCACCCGGGACGCTGAACGGGCCCCAGTGGATAAACAGGCCGAATTTGGCGTTGGTGAACCAGGTTCTTGCCTGCTCGTTCTGAGGGGACGGGGTATAGGTCCCCGTCTGGGCATGGCATAGCTGGACGATCAGACAGAGCAAGGCGGCGGGCAGAAATTTATTCATACTATAAAACTAGTTTTTTTTGGTCTAAGTTGACTCCGTAACTTACTGAGCAAATTTTGTTATGGCAAACAACGAATACGATGCGATTGTTATCGGCTCGGGCATCAGCGGCGGCATGGCGGCAAAAGAGCTGACCGGGAAAGGTTTGAAGACGATCATGCTCGAGCGCGGGATGAATATCGAGCATATCAAGGACTATACCGAGGCCAATAAGGAAGCCTGGGACTATCCCCATCGCGGCGAGCGGACCCAGGAGATGATCAGGAACTATCCCGCGCTGAAAAGGGACTACCCGTTGAACGAACGGAACCTGTCCTGGTGGGCAAGCGATAAGGATAGTCCCTATACCGAGGTCAAGCGGTTTGACTGGTTTCGGGGATATCACGTCGGGGGGCGTTCGCTTTTGTGGGGCCGGCAGACCTATCGCTGGAGCGATCTGTATTTTGAAGAGAATGCTAAACAGGGGATCGGCGTCGACTGGCCGGTCCGGTACAAAGATATCCAACCGTGGTACGACCATGTGGAGCCGTTTGTCGGGGTCAGTGGATCGAAGGAGGGGTTGCCCGAACTGCCCGACAGTCATTTTCTTCCTGCCATGGAAATGAACTGCGTGGAGAAAGATCTCGCGCAACGCATCAAGGGGCAGTTTGGCGGCAAGCGGAAGATCATCATCGGGCGTTGTGCGCATGCGACGGTACCGCTCAACGGCAGACAATGTATGTATCGTGATAAGTGCTGGTTTGGCTGTCCGTTCGGCGGGTATTTCAGCACGCAGTCCGTGACGCTGCCGGCCGCAATGGCTACCGGCAATCTGACGGTGCGGCCCTGGTCGATCGTTACAAAGATCCTGTACGACAAGGATAAGAAGCGGGCGACGGGAGTGGAGGTGCTGGATGCCGAGACGAATCAGACCTATACCTATAAGGCGAAGATCGTCTTCCTCAACGCCTCCACGCTCAACAGCGCCTGGGTGCTGATGAACTCCGCGACGGATGTGTGGCCCGATGGGTTGGGCAGCAGCAGCGGGGAGCTGGGGCATAATGTCATGGACCATCACCTCGGCGTCTTCGCGGGTGGCCGGGTCGAGGGCTATCTTGATAAATATACCTATGGCCGGAGGGCCAATGGCATCTATATCCCGCGCTTCCGGAATTTCTTCGGCGACAAGCGCGACTATGTACGGGGCTTTGGCTACCAGGGCGGCGCCGAACGCGGCCGGGGTGTGGAGATCGCCGAATATTCGATCGGCAAGGAATTCAAGGAAGCGATGTCCGAGCCGGGTGTTTGGAATTTCGGCATCGGGGGTTTTGGCGAGACGCTGCCCTATCATGAGAACAAGGTGACGCTCGACAAGACGAAGAAGGACAAATGGGGGCTGAATGTGCTCTCGATGGATTGCGAGCTGAAGGAGAACGAGCTGAAGATGCGCAAGGATATGCTCAATGACGCCATGGAGATCTGCGAGGCGCTTGGCGTCAAGGATGTCAAGGGCGGGGATGATAATCCCTATCTCGGCCGCGGGATCCATGAGATGGGCACGGCGCGGATGGGGCATGACCCGAAGACGTCGGTGCTCAACAAATGGAACCAGGTGTGGGACGCGCCGAACGTGTTTGTCACCGACGGGTCCTTTATGACCTCGGCGGCCTGTCAGAATCCTTCCCTTACTTATATGGCTTTTACGGCGCGTGCCGCCGATCATGCCGTCAGCGAATTGAAGAAGGGGAACCTGTAAGCCCGGCCGGCCGTGCGATCGGCACGGATATTGGATAGGCGAAGGAATGCCTGCCATCCAAACATCCCTCCTGGAGATCGTTTTTCTCGACGAAGGTCCGCGTGAGGGTCCTGTTATCTTTCTTTTGCACGGCTGGCCCGACGATATCCGGGCCTGGAGTAAGCTGACTCCTCTTCTGAATGCGGCCGGATTTCGAACCGTAATCCCGTATTTACGTGGCTTTGGCCTCACCCGGTTCCTTGCCCGGGAGACCGTCCGCGATGGCCGTGGGGTGGCGCTGGCACAGGATGTCATCGACCTGGCCGACGCATTGCATATCCCGCATTTTTTTGTGGCGGGCCATGACTGGGGGGCACGGGCCGCCTATCTGCTGGCCGCCTTGTTTCCATCGCGGGTCGGCAGGATCGCGGCGATGGCTCTCGCCTTTCAGCCACGGGGAGAATTTCCCATTCCCACCTTCCCCCAGGCCCGGCTTTTCTGGTACCAGTGGTTTATGTGCACGGACGGCGGCGCCGCAGCGATAAAAAGAGACCCGGTTGGGTTTTCCCGGATCCAATGGGACACCTGGAGTCCGGCAGGCTGGTATGAAGAGGAGGAGTTTCTGAAGACGGCCGGAAGTTTCGGCAATCCTGATTGGGCATCGATCACCCTGAATGGCTATCGCAGCCGCTTTATGCCCGAGACGGTGGATCACCGGTATGACGAACTGCAGCGCCGGATGAGCGGCATCGCGGTGCTGAAAACACCCACGCTGGTGATCAATGGCGGATCAGATACCTGCGACCCACCTTCCTCCTTCGAAGAAATGGATCATAGCTTTACGGGTGGCTGTGAGCTGCTGACGCTGGAAGGTATCGGCCATTTCCCGCCCCGCGAAGCTCCCGGCACCGTTGCTGCCGCATTGATCCGCCATTTTACCAGCTAGTCGATCCGTTACAACAAATTTTCATCCTGTTTCTCCGCGTCATCCTGTTTCTCTGCGTCATCCTGTTTCTCCGCGTCATCCTGTTTCTCTGCGTCATCCTGTTTCCCTGTTTCGTCCTGCCTGTCCGCTTCATCCTGCTTCTCCACGATGATGCCTTTTATCCCGGTGCAGGAGGTGATGGCGTAGAGATAGGCGTCCGGGTTCAGCCGCATATCGAGGTCGCCGCCGTACAGGCAATCGCCGTCGGTTTCAAAATTGAGATCGGCGGAATAGCCTTTCTTTCTGAGGTCCGACAAAGCGTCGTCCAGTGATTCGGGATGTTCCATGATGGTTGATTTTAAAGATTAGGCATGCTGTAACTGACTGGCCATCCACGCCTCGAAGTTGATGGCTCCGAGTCTTGCCTGGCCCGCGGGAACGAGGGACTCATTGCTGATCTGCGCACCATAATACACGCCGTGTTCATTGGGGACGACCTTGCGCTGATCGTTGGTGGCCTTCAGGAAGCGGGTGACCATCTCCGGCATGGTAAGGCGTTCGGGACCGGCGATCTCCGTAATTCCATTGATGGGCGCTGCCAGGGCCGCCTCGGTGACGAAGCCGGCTACGTCCTCGGCTGCGATGGGTTGGAATTGAACATTCGAGACATGCACCGTGTCGCCTTCCGTGGCCTGGTTGACGATGCCCGCGAGGAACTCGAAGAACTGGGTGCTTCTGATGAGGGTATAAGGCACGCCGGAACGCAGGATCAGGTCTTCCTGCGCTTTTTTGGCCCGCATATAGCCGCTGTCCTGCATCAGCGGAACGCCTACGATGGACACAGCCACGTGAAGCTTTACGCCGGCATTGATCTCCGCGCCAAGCAGGTTGTGACCGGAGGTCTGAAAGAATTCCATAACGGCTTTATCTTCCCAGGAGGGAGAGTTGGCAAGGTCGACGACCACGTCCGTTCCGGTGAGGGCTTCGGCCAGGCCTTCGCCGGTGATCGTATTGATGCCGGTGTTCGGCGAGGCGGCGACTACCTGATGACCGCGATTGCGCAATTTGGCGACTACCTTTGTTCCGATGAGGCCTGTGCCTCCGATGACGACGATTTTCATAAACTGATTTTTTATTTCTTACAGGAGAACCAAACCGATGCCAGATAATCAAGTTGTTGAAAATCAATACAATGGCCGTTCGACGGCAGACTATTTTTCACCATATTCAGTGAATTAACGAACGCCTTCCTTAAATAAAGGGAATCACCGGGTGGGGAAGTAGTCGGCCTTGCCGATGCCCAGCTTTTTCATTTTCGAGTGCAGGGTATTGCCCGGGATCTGCAGGATTTCGGCTGCGCCGCCGGCGCCGGAGATCTTGCCGCCGCAGCGGTGCAAGACTTCGATTATATAGGCCCGTTCGACCTCCCCGAGGGAGCGGTTGGCGAGCTGAGCGGGGGCCTGTCTGTCCATCGTTGCGACGGCGCCGCGGGGGATATACACTTCCTGCAGGGTGTCCCCGGTCGTGAGGAGAACGCTGCGTTCGATAAGATGTTCCAGTTCGCGCACGTTCCCCGGCCAGGTGTAGCTACGCAGCTGCTGCAGGACCTTCGGCGAGGTCTTCCTGATCTTTCTGCCGGCATTGCGGCTATACCTGGCGACAAAGAAGTTGGCGAGTGCTTCGATGTCTTCCGGCCGGTCGCGAAGGGGCGGCAGCTGAATGGGGAACACATTCAGCCGGTAGTAGAGGTCTTCCCGGAATTGTCCCGTCCTCACCGCCTCTTCCAGGTTGCGGTTTGTCGCGGCGATGAGCCGGACGTCGACCTTTATCGTCTGCTTTCCGCCCACGCGCTCCAGTTCGCGTTCCTGGATCACCCGCAGCAGCTTCGTCTGGGCTTCGAGGGGCATCTCACCGATCTCGTCGAGGAACAGGGTGCTGTGATCGGCGAGTTCGAATTTTCCGATCCGGCGATCGATGGCGCCGGTGAAGGAGCCCTTTTCATGGCCAAACAGTTCGCTTTCGATCAGACTGGCGGGCATGGCGGCGCAGTTGACCTTTACCATCAGCTTGTCCTTGCGCGGCGATGCATTGTGGATCGCCCGGGCGATCAGCTCTTTACCGGTGCCCGACTCGCCGAGGATCAGGACGGTGGAATTGGTTGCCGCCACCACGGACATCAGCCGGTATACTTCCTGCATGGCCCCGCCATTGCCGATGATCTCGGAGAAATTATAGATGGTGCGGATCTGTTCTTTCAGATAAGTGTTCTCGTCTTCCAACTGTTCTTTATAGGCCAGCAGTCTTTCGTTGGCCTGGATGTTGGCGATGGCGATGGATATCTGCGAGCAGATGCCTTTCACCATCAGCTGGCTCAGGCGGTCGGCCAGCAGCCAGATGGTGCCGATGTTCCGGTCGCCGGCCCGCAGGGGCAGGCTGTACATGTTCTTCAGTCCGGTGGTCTTCCAGAGCTTCGCATAGGCATTGCCGTCCCGGATCTCTTCGTCGATGTTGAACACCAGTCCCTCCTTACTGGCCAGGACCCGGGAGGTGTAGGGTTCGTCGATGGTGATGCGGTTGGCCGACATCTTATCATAATTCACTTCCGCATTCCGGAACAGGGTGCGATCGGACATGAAGGGGGAGAGGTGGATGCCGTCGTCGTCGATGACCCGGATCATGGCCAGCTTGGTGTGCATGGTCTTGTCGATCACCCGGAAGATCGCGGCCTGCAGTTCGGCCCGGGTCCTCACCTGGGTGATATCGTTGCTGAAGTCCAGCAGGAAGGCCTGTTCTTCCTGCGTCCGGGCCACCTGTTCGTTCGCGATGATATTGGCCATGGCCACCGATATCTGGCTGCAAATACCCTGTAACAACGCGATATTGATCTCTTCGATGCCCAGCCAGAGGATGCCCAGGTTGGTCTGTGCATTCCGGAGGCGGATGCCAACGGTGGTTTTATATCCCACATGTTTCCAGTACTGGAGGTAGGCGGCGGTGATGCCGCGCTGGATCTCGCGGTCGACATCGAACAGCAGCGGGATGCCGCTGTCCATTACTCGGTTCTGGAGTCCGTCATGGATAGGAAAGTTGGTCCTGACGATCTTTTCCAGGAGGTCTTTATCGGGGCGGGTGGTGCCGGGATCGTAGAGATAGGCACTCATCGTAACGCCGTCGTCATTGATCTTGCGGATGACATAGCCTTTCAGCGCGTTGAGCTTGCTGAGGGAGGCGCGGACGGCGACGGCGAGTTCTTCCTTGGTGCGAACGGCGGCGATGGCGTTGCTGAAATCGAGGAGAAAGGATTTTTCCCGTTCCTTATTGAGTATCTCCTCATTCTTGAGGATATTGGAGACGGCGCCCGACAGTTGGGGGACGATGCCTTTTATCACGTCCCTGAATTCCCGGGTGAAGCTGCCGGCCCTGTCGGAATAGATATGAATAAAACCCAGGGGCCGGCCTTCCTTCATGAGCCGGGTCATCAGGATCTCCCGCACGCCTTCTTCATGGTTGACCCGGAGAAAGGAAGGACTTTGCGGCTTGTCCATGATATCGGCCAGCAGGAAGGAAATGGGCTCCTCCGACTGGAGTACGGCCTGGATAAAGGGCTCGTTCAGCGAGAACCGGGAATGCATCAGTTGTTGGTACAGTACATGTCCCCTGATTGGGGAGGATTCGCTGTCGAGCAGGAAGGGGGTATAGGTTTCGTCCTTATAGTCGATGAGGGTGACGATGGTATGAGTAAAATAATAGAGGCTTTTGATCCGCTTGGAGAAAAGGGTCAGCAGGTCGTTCTTATCCCGGACGCTGGTGATATCATTCCCCAGGTGCAACAACACCTTCCTTTCCTGTTCGAGTATGGCTTTGGTGGGAACAGGCAAGTCGTAGTCCGGGATCTTTGCCTTTTTCATGGGGGCAATTTATGACAAATTCCCGCTTTTTATTGTGGATAAGCCGGGGCGCCGGCATATTATTAGTCTATTAACTTTTTCTTACCTTGTCGGGAGATTGCTTTTCATCCATTTATTTTACAGAGCGATACCAATAAACAGCTGCAGGACGGAATGGATCATACGGACATCATATCGATCGACAGGCTTAGAAAAGGGGATATGCAGGCCTTTGAACACCTGTTCAAAGCCTATTATGAAAAGCTTTGTCTCTTTGCCGCGCGGTTTACCGATGACCTCCACGTTGCCGAAGAGATCGTCGCCGACACCTATGCCCTTCTCTGGGAGAAGCGGGAGACGATCCTGATCAATCTTTCGTTCCGGTCCTATATCTACCGCGCCGTTCAGAACCGCTGTCTCAATCACCTCAAGCATAAGCACGTCGAGAAGGAATACATCGATCATGTCCTTCAGACACATCTTCCGCCCACCGACTATCACGAGGTTGCCCGCGAGGAAGAGCTGGAGAAGGAGGTCGAAGAGGCCATCGAGAGCCTGCCCGAAAAATGCCGGGAGATCTTCAAACTCAGCCGCTTTCATCACCTGCGCTACCAGGAGATCGCCGACCGGCTCGGCATCTCGCCAAAGACGGTCGAACGCCAGATCATGATCGCCCTCGAAAAGTTGCGCCGCCACCTGAAGCATCTTGTGGCCTCGGCCTGACCGCCGCCCGGCCTCCGGCCGCTTAGCCGGCCTGTCATCCACCTCCCCAAAAAAAATCTTTGCATTCCTTTGAGGGTAAATCCGGGGTCGGTTGTCTTAGAGACCACCCCAGCTATGAACGAACAAATAAAAGCCCTGGTCATCAAGTATATTACGGGCGACGCCGATGCGTCCGAGCAGCAGTGGGTCCGCGAATGGATCGGCGAGAGCCAGGATCATCTGGACTACTATATCAGTCTGCGCGAGACCTGGCAGGATGCGTTGCATCACCCGGGCCATGCGGTGTTTTCCGCCGACAAGGCTTTTGACCGGCTGCGCGAACGATTGGAGACACCAGCGAACCCGCAAGCACTGGCTCAACCGAAAGCGCAGGAGCAGCTACAAACTCCCGCCCCGCCTGAGCTGCCCGCGATTCCCGCCCGCCGCCGGATCCTTTTCCTGCCGGTGCGCACCGCGGTAGCCGTCCTCCTGATGCTGCTGGCCGGTGGGGGAGTGGGCATCGGTTATTATTTGCGGCAGCCCCGCCCGGGGGCGCTGCAGGCCGCCTTCCATCTTTGGGTCCCCAACGGCAAAATGAAAAAACTGGTGCTGCCCGACAGCACGGAGGTCTGGCTCAACGCAGGCACCCGCTTTAGCTACAGCGCGGGTTTTGGCCAGACGAACCGGGAGATCACGCTGGATGGGGAGGGGTATTTTGCCGTAAAACACAATGAGCGGTTGCCCTTTGTGGTGAAGGCCGGCGGTTATAAGATCAGGGACATCGGCACCATCTTTACCGTGATCGCCTATCCGGGGAATAAGATCTTCGAGACGGCGGTGATGGAGGGGAAGGTCGAGGTCACCAGCGATCCCAAGATAAAGGGCGTGTTGCTGGCCCGTAATGAGGTGCTGAAAGTATCTCTGCAGAACCCGGCATCGGGCCCCGGCACTCCGGCGGCCACGGACGGAAATAAAGCGGCGAGTCCCGTGATCGACGCCCAGTTTCAGATCGTCACCGAACCGCATATCGACAAATACGCCTCCTGGAAAGATAATATCCTGGTTTTTGAAGAAGAAAGCTTTGAAGAGGTGGCCCGGCGACTGGAGCGGACGTTCAACGTCGCGATCCGCGTCAACAGCGACCGCCTTGCGCAGTTGAAATATACGGGCCGGTTCACCCGGGTAAAGACCATCACCGAAGCCATGCGGATCATCCGGGAAACAACTCCCATCGTCTATACCGTCGAGAACGAGACCATTAGCATTTCATTGGAGAAAAGATAAATTTTCAACCCTTAAAAATCTATTATTATGTAAGGTCTGCTTATAAAAAAAACACCGGGAAATGTTCCACCATTCCCCGGCTGTAAAGCTAAGAGCTAATAACTCACTATTTCAGTAAAATCAGTTATTAACTATTTAACCCATTTCAAAAGTATGCATTTGCACGCTAATTCAAAACAGCGCACCTACTTTTTGCGGAAAACCCAAAGGATTATGAGGCTTACAATATTCCTGATTTTAACGGGTCTTATTCATACCTCCGCTGCCGTCTATTCCCAGGACGCGCAATTTACCATCCATGAGGATAATGTTGCCCTTAAAAAAGTCCTGAAAGAGATCGAGACGTCCAGCGACTACAGCTTCTTCTACCGGCTGGACCAGGTGGATCTGAAGCAAAAGGTCAATATCTCCATCCATGAAGGCTCGCTGGAGGCGGTGCTGAAGCAGGCGCTTCAGGGCCAGTCCCTTACCTGGCATGTCATGGGGAAGATCGTCGTGATCAAACCCGCGAACGCTCCCGTGGACCGGGCCATCCTCCAGGTAACGGGGACGGTGACCGATTCCACCGGGCTGCGGCCTCTTGTGGGCGTATCCGTCCAGGTGAAAGGCAGTTCGAGAGGCACCGTCACCAACGACCAGGGGCGGTTCAGCCTCACGGCTCCCGACTCGGCGACGCTGCTGTTCTCCCTGGTCGGTTATCAGGGTGTCGAAGTTCCCATCGCGGGGCGTACGAGTATCGCCGTAAAGCTGATGACCGCCAATACCGGGCTCAACGAGGTCGTCGTCGTCGGTTACGGCACCCAGCGGAGATCCAATGTCACCGGCGCGGTCTCGCAGGTAGACTACCGGGTACTGGACGACCGGCCTATCAGCAATGTCGGTCAGGGTCTGCAGGGGGTGGTCCCGAACCTGAATATTACGTTTAACGACGGTCATCCCGGCGCCACGGCCAATCTGAACATCCGTGGATTTACCTCCATCAACGGCGGGGTGCCGCTGGTCGTCATCGACGGGATCCCCGGGGATATCAACCTGGTCAACCCGAAAGATATCGGGACGATCACGGTGCTGAAGGACGCCTCGTCGGCGGCCATCTATGGCGCCCGTGCGGCCTATGGCGTTATCCTCATCACCACCAAGAACGGAAAGGTAGGAAAGACCCAGGTCGTCTACAACGGTAACTATTCCGTCGCGACGCCGACCACGAGCCATTCCTTTATCACCGACGGCTACCAGGACGCGACGCTCGTCGACCAGGCGTTTCAGATCGTCACCGGAAATTCCTATACCGGTTATACGGCTAACGACTACGACCAGCTGAAACAGCGCGAGACCAACCACTCCCTGCCTTCCGTCGTCACCGACACCCGCAACGGCCGGCCGCAGTATGTGTGGTATGGCAACACCGATTGGTGGCATTTTATCTTCCGCAATACGCTCCCTTCGATGAGCCATTCGCTCAGCTTCTCCGGCGGAACGGAAAACATGGACTACTACGTCTCCGGCCGGTATTACCAGCAGGACGGGTTGATGCAGTTCAACCGGGATAAATATACCGCCTATAACCTCCGGGCCAAGATCAACGCCCGGATGAACTCCTGGCTCCATCTGACGGAGAACCTTCAATTCGCCACCAACACCTACAACTTCCCCGGCTGGGGGATCAATACCACGTTTGTGGAGATGGGCGTGCATGCCCTGGCATCGTATGTTCCAAAAAACCCTGACGGAACGTTTACCTATCGCAGCCAGCTGAACAACTACGGCATTGCCGACGGTGAGGCGGCCGACCTGCAATACGGGAAGTCGAAGGGCTCGCAGAACAACTTCGACATGACCAATACGGTAACGCTGACGGCTACCCTGAACAAGGACATCAGCCTCGTCGGCAGCTACGGCTTCGACCTGAACACCTATGGCAACTGGCAGCGCCGGACCCAGGCCCCCTGGTCGATCTATCCGGGTGAGGTCGATTATGCCGGCACCGATTCATATGCCGAGGCTTCAAATACCGATCAGTACCATGTCATCAACGCCTATGGCACCTATGCGCATTCCTTTGGCGGGCACAACCTGAAGGTCACGGCGGGTTATAACCAGGAGCTGAAGAAATACAAGTCGATCAGCGGGTCGACGATCAACCTGCTGTCGGGTGATCTCAACGCCCTCGACCTGGGCACTTCCGGCGCGATCACCGGCGGCAATTCCGTCAACTGGGCCCTGCTTGGATTTTTTGGCCGGGTGAACTATGACTATAAGAGCAAATACCTGCTGGAGCTGAATGGCCGCTATGACGGCAGTTCGCATTTCCCGCCGGGTCAGCGCTATGGTTTCTTCCCCTCGGTATCCGGCGGCTGGCGGATCAGCGAAGAACCGTTCTTCGAGCCCCTGCGCAATGTCGTCTCCGAACTCAAGATCCGGGGTTCCTGGGGTTCGCTGGGCAACCAGTATCTCAACACCAATCTCCGGTTGTCGGACTATCCCTATATCCCCACCGTCGCCACGGGGCTTACCTCCTGGCTCATCGGCGGCAACAAACCGCAGTTGCTCAGCGGGCCATCGCCCGTGAGCCCCAGCCTCACCTGGGAGAAGGTAGCGAGTACGGATGGGGGTGTCGATATCGGGCTGTTGCATAACCGCCTCAACATTTCTTTTGACTGGTACAACCGCAAGACCAGGGATATGCTGATCCCCGGGCCTACGCTGTCCGCCACCTTCGGCGCGGGTACGCCCCAGCAGAATGCCGGTGACCTCGATGTAAAAGGCTATGACCTGGCGGCGGGCTGGCAGAGCAGCGTGCGTGTGGGCAGAAAGGACCTGACCTATAATGTCGGCATCGTGTTATCCGACTTCAAGGCGCATATCACCCGGTTCAACAACCCGAGCCGGCTGCTGAGCTCCCACTATCCCGGCGAGCGGATCGGGGACTTCTGGGGCTATAAGGTCGACGGATATTTCAAGACGGATGACGAGGCCCAGCATTATGCCGTCAACCAGAATGCCGTCAACAGCGAACGGCTTACCTCGCCCGGCACCGGTCACAACCTCCAGGCCGGCGATATGAAGTTTGTGGATCTCGACGGTAACGACACGGTCAACAACGGCCAGAATACGCTATACAAGCATGGCGATCTCCGGCGGCTGGGCAATTCGCTGCCCCGCTATGCCTTTGGCATCAAGGCGGGAGCCGGGTGGAACGGCTTCGAGGTCTCGGTCTTCTTCCAGGGCATCGGCCACCAGGACTGGTATCCCGGCAACGAAGCCTATATGTTCTGGGGGCCCTATGGCCGGCCCTATTATAGCTTTATCCCGAAGGACTTCCAAAGCAAGGTCTGGAGCCCGGAGCATCCCAACGCTTATTTCCCGAAACTGCGGGGATATGAGGCGCTGAATGCCAACTCCGAACTCACGAGTCCGAATAACCGCTATATGCAGAACCTGGCCTATATCCGGCTCAAGAACCTGACCCTCGGCTATAGCCTTCCCGAGAAGCTGCTCAACCATTGGAAGATCACCCGGGTCCGCTTCTATGTCAGCGGGGAGAACTTATTCACCGCGACGGGTCTTAAAACAAAATATATCGATCCCGAGCAGGTCGGCGCCGACGCCAACAATTTCCGGGCCGATAACAACGCCCGCGACTATCCTTTTATGAAGAATTATTCCTGCGGACTGGACATCACTTTTTAAGACTATCAAACTATTTTCATGAAACAGTTTATGCTCATCCTGTCGGCCTCCTGTCTGCTGCTTGTATCCTGCAGCAAGGATTTCCTGGACCGGGAGCCGCTATCCCAGATATCGCCCGACAATGCGTTTAGCAGCGAGAGCGAATTGCAGCTTTACGTTCATTCCTTCTATGGGCTCTTCCCGACGGCGGACGGGGCTTTTCCCTATGGCATCTACAACGAGGGCTTTGATAACATCATCGTCACCGGCCTGAACAACCAGCTCACCGGCAACCGGGTGGTTCCCGTCACTGACGCCAACTGGAGCAATGCCGCCAGCACCACCGGCGCCGGTGTCGGCAGCTGGGGCAACCTGCGCAACATCAATTTCTTTCTGCAGAACTATCCCCTGGGACATCTGCCAACGAGTGTATCCGCGCCCTATGTCGGGGCGGCCCGCTTCTTCCGCGCCTGGTTCTATTACAATATGGTCGCGATGTATGGGGATGTTCCGTGGATCGGCTCGGCTATTTCTGCCAACGATTCGACCCTGTTGAACAAGCCGCGGGATTCCCGGGTGCTGGTCATCGACTCGGTGCTTGCCGATCTCGACTATGCCATCGCCAATATGACCGCCACCAAGGCGATCGACCAGGTGTCGAAGTATACGGCCATGGCTTTGAAGGCGAGAGTCTGTCTTTTCGAGGGCACCTTCCGGAAATACCATGCGAACGACGTGTTTGGCCAGGGCCTTCCCGGCGCCAACGACCTGCTGCAGAAATGCGCCGGCATCTGCGACACGCTGATGACCACCGGGGGCTACAGACTCCACAGCGGCGCCGCCGCCACGGCCTATGGCGAACTGTTCTCCGAGCAGGCGGCCGACCCCAACGAGATCATCCTTGCCCGGACGTACAGCGCTTCGCTGGCGGTCTTTCAGAATTTGAACTATTATACGCTGTCGCCCTCCTATGGCAAGCCCGGCCTGGAGAAGAAGCTGGTCAACAGCTATCTGATGAAGGATGGGAGCCGGTTTACGGATATCGCGGGTTATGACACGATCAGCTTTTTCAATGAGACGCAGAATCGTGATCCGCGGTTGGGTCAGACGGTTCGCACGCCGGGATATACGCGGATCGGTGCGACGCAGAAACTGGCGCCCGATTTCAGTGCTACAGTGACGGGGTATCAGCTGACGAAATACGTTTCCGATGCGTCGCAGGACGCCAATTCGAAGTCGGTGACGCCGCTGCCGATCTTCCGGTATGCGGAGGTGTTGCTCGACTTCGCGGAAGCCAGGGCCGAACTCGGCACGCTGACCCAGGGAGACATCGACCGGTCTATAAAACTGCTCCGCGACCGGGTCGGGATGCCCGACCTCAACCTGGTGGCTGCCAATGCCAGCCCCGATCCCTATCTGGCGGGGCAGTATACGCAGGTAAGCGGCGCCAACAAGGGCGTCATCCTGGAGATCCGCCGCGAGCGGCGGGTCGAGCTGGTGATGGAATATTTCCGGTGGAACGACCTGATGCGCTGGAAGGAAGGACATCTGCTGGCGCAGCAATACAAGGGAGAATATTTCCCCGGGCCGGGGACCTATGATCTCGATCACAATGGAACATCCGACGTCTGTATCTATATGGGCACCAAGCCGACAGCCCAGCCGGGCGTGGTGTATTTGAAGCTAGGGAGTGATATCGATCTGGAGAATGAACAGCTGGGCGGGGATGTGGTGATCAATAAGACGATCCCGAAGACGTTCAACGAGAACCGCGATTATCTGTTTCCGGTCCCGTTGCAGGAGATCCTTTTGAATCCGAAGCTTACACAAAATCCAAATTGGTAGATCATGCTGAAATTATCGTTTGTTTTTTGTTGCCTGGTGGCGGGTTTGCCGGGGCAGACGTTGTGGGCGCAGACATCGGCGGGGCAGACATCGCGGTGGACGACGTTGCGGGTCATGACCTACAACATCCATCATGCCAATCCGCCGTCGCGGGCGAAGGACAGTCTGATCGATCTGGCGGCGATTGCCCGGGTGATCAATACGGCGAAACCCGATCTGGTGGCCTTGCAGGAGATCGATGTTCATAATAGCCGGGCGGGCGTCGGGGTGGATGAGGCCGCTGAGCTGGGCCGGCTGACGGGGATGCACTGGTATTTTACGCGGGCCATTGATTACCGGGGAGGGGAGTATGGGGATGCGGTGCTTTCCCGGTTTCCCATTATCGATACCCTGCGGTTTGAGTTGCCGATGCCGGCGGGGATTGGAGGTGAAACACGTGATCTCTGTGTGATCCGGGTGCGGCTTGCGGACAACCGTCCGTTGCTTTTCGCGTCGACGCATCTCGACCAGCGCCGCGATGAGACGGCCCGGCTCCTGCAGGCGCAGACCCTGGCGGGCATCGTCCGCAAATTTAAGGAACCGTTTATCCTTGGCGGCGATCTGAATGCCTATCCCGAGAGCAGGACGCTGCAGGTGATGGACAGTGTGCTGACGCGGAGTTGTACGACGGGCTGTCCGCTGACGATCCCCGTCGATCCGCCGAAGAAGACGATCGACTACATTTTATTTACACCTGCCGCGCGATTCGAGTCGCTGGGGGTCCGCACGATCGCGGAGACCTATGCGTCGGATCATTTGCCGGTGATGGCGGAGTTGCGTTATTAAAGAAATGGGCATCCCGTGGGGGATGCCCTTTCATATTCTCATCCATCAGTTCTCAGACTCTTAACCGGATTCATCAATGCGGCTTTGGCCGCCTGAAAGCTGACGGTGCCGATCGTTATCATAATGGCCGCCAGGGTGGAAATAACAAAAACACCCGGGCCAATTTCGATGCGATAGTAATAGCCCAGTAGCCAACTGTGTAAAAAATAATACGCGACGGGCGATGCGATCAGACAGCTGATGACCACCAGCACGATAAAGTCTTTTGAAAGCAGCAGTAGGACCTGCAGGACGGAGGCGCCCAGCACCTTGCGGATGCCGATCTCTTTTGTGCGTTGCTGCGCCACGTAGGCCGTAAGCCCAAACAAACCCAGGCAGGAGATAAAGATGGCCAGGGCGGCAAATATTCCCGATAGCTTGCCGATCAGCAGTTCCTGGCTAAACTTGGCGGCGTAGTTCTCATCTGCAAAATGGTACAGGAAGGGATAGGTAGGATTGTATTTGGAAAATAGGGTGGAGATCTTCGCCATTGCCGTCGGGGCGTCCGCATTTGGCGACAGGCGATACATGACACTGCTGGACCAGATGGGGTTGTATACGAAAAAGGTGGGTTCCGCGGGCGAGAACGGCGACATCATCAAGGCGTCCCTGACAACGCCGATCACCCGGATCTTTTTTTGGTTGTTCCAGTGGATCACCTGGTTGATGGGCTCTTTGAAACGCATGCGCCTGACAGCCGCTTCGTTTAAAATGACATCTACCGAATCGTACTCGTTGCCACCGGTAAAATCCCGGCCCTTTGCCAGCTGCATGCCAAGGGTTTGAAAATAATCTTCCGTAATTCCAACCGTCGCCACACCCAATGTTTCGCCGGGATTTTTCCCTTGCCAGTCATCGACGCCTGTCCAGGAATAGAGATTGGTTGCAGGAGTGGTTGCTTTGGTGACGCTGCTGACCACGCCGGTTTTGAGGAGATCGCTTTTAAGGGCGGTATAATGATGGTCAATATCGGTGTTGGCATCCGTTATAACCAATCTGTCGGCCTTAAAACCTGTCGGCCGGCTTTTGGCATATTGGATCTGCTGGTAAACAATGACGGTACTGATGATCAGCGCCACCGAGCAGGTAAACTGCATCACCACCAGGATCTTGCCGGGTAGGGCGGAAGCCTTGCTGATCTGCACCGAACTTTTCAGCACTTTAACCGGCCGGAAAGAAGAAAGATAGAATGCGGGCCTGCTGCCTGCCAGCAAGCCGGTGAAAAGAATGTAAGCCAGCATCATGCCCCAAAAGGGCGCATTGTGCCAGGGTATACTGACGGTGCATGCTGTCAATGCATTGAAGGCCGGCAGGGAGGCATATACGAAGACCAGTGCGACGGCAAAGGCAAAAAAAGCGATCAGCAATGATTCGGTAAGGAACTGGATGATGATATGGCTTCGAAGTGAACCGATGGCCTTTCTTACGCCTACTTCCTTTGCCCGTCTTTCGGCTCTTACCGTGGAAAGATTTGTGAAATTGATGCAAGCGATCAACAGCACCAGCAGGCCGACGATGCTGAAGATGCGAACATAGTCGATGAATCCGCCGGCTTCCGCCCCATTTTTAAAATCGGCATACAAATGCCAGTTCTTGAGCGACTGGGTGAATAGTTGCAATTTCGACTGCTGATAGCCATCCGGGTTATATTTTTTTACGATCTCGTTCAGCCTTGGTTGGATCTGTGCGCTGGTGATGCCGGGTTGCAGGGCAACAAAGGTTTGGATGGGATCGAGATTCCAGTTGTTCAGGTTATCCCTGATCCAGCCTTGTGTTTGTATATAGAAGCTGAAGGGGATGAGATAATCGAACTGCAGGGACGAATTACCCGGCAGATCGGCCAGGACGCCGGAGACTTTCAGGTCTTGCAAGTTATCCAGCCGCACCGTCTTATTCATCGGGTCCTGGTTGCCGAACAGGGCGATGGCGGTGGCCCTGGTGAGGACGATGGATGCGGGTTCTTTCAATACCTCGCCGGCATTGCCCTGCAACAGGGGGTATTGAAATATCTTCAAGAACTCTTCTCCGGCAAACCCGCCTTTACTGTATAATTTTTTATCACCCGCCACAAGGCCGTGCATTCCAAACCAGTCGGCCTGGGCAACATACCTGATCCCCGGAATATCTTTCTTCAATACGCTTGCTACAGGAAGACTGGTCGAGAAGCCCGCGTTGGTCTCGCCATTGTTGGCCGACCGCACCATTATGCGCTGTGCCTGTTCGTACTGCGGTAGGAACCGGTCGTACGAAAGCTGGTAGCTCACCCATAAGCCAATGATCAGCGCCACCGCCATTCCCGTTGACAGGCCGAGAATATTAAAGAGGGTAAAACCTTTTCCACGGAGGATATTGCGCCAGGCGCTCTTAAAGTAGTTGGTAAACATTCCAACCCGGCATCCATATCCCTGCCAAATCTTTAATTTGATGATAATCCGTTTATTGCAAAAACCCCATCATCGCTTACTGTCCGATTTTGAAACATCAATTGTCCGCGAATACAACGAAGGACACCCCGGTGGGATGCCCTTTGTTTGTTGGTGTTTCTATCGCGATCTATTTTTTGAAATTGGAGTATACTACCCAGCCGTCGCCGTCGCTGCGGAGGGTGATCTTCTTTTCTGCATTTTCCAGCGTGAGGTAGTAGTTGCTTTGTGCGTCCTGGCTCATCTCGAAGAGATCGGTGATCCAGTAATCGCTATAGTTCTTCTTAAAGCTCATCAGCAGGCTGACGGGCAGTTGCGAAGAGACGATATTCCGGGTTACCGCGATGAGGTCGCCGTTGACAGCGTAGAAGGCGGTCATCACCTGTGCGTTGAGAGTGAAGGTGACCTTGGTGAAGTTGTCGCGCACTTCAGTGCTGATCAGCTGGGCATTCTGGAAATCTTTCTGGAAGGATGCCTTGGTCTCTTTGGTCCCGTCGTTGACTTTTTTGTTCCCTTCGTTGGCGGGAGTGGTTGCGGCGAAGCTGTAGGTAGTGCTGAGGGTGAGTACGCTGACCATTACTAAGGTGGCGGTTTTGATAAACTGGTTCATAAAATTATTTTTTAAATGGTTGTGTTTTTTGATGCCTGCCGGGCGTCCCCGGTGTGCCAATACACTTTCCAGCGGAGTGCCAAGATTGCTGCGTACTTGTAAATCAGTGAGTTGTGGTTTTGCGTCGCGGCGGGGGTGTACGGTATTGATCAAAAGAGTGTTCGGTTTTGAGACGAACGCGATTGGATCCCGCATGAGGGAGATCAAGGAAGCCGCACCCTGCTTCGCGACTTGCAATTTCTGGTAGGAAAATATTCGATATACCCATATTCTGTGAGCTCGCGCAATACGCGATAGTAGGTCGTTACTCCTTTCACCCTGGCCGCGGGCATCAACATGGACCGATCGATTGCAAACCAGGTATTTTTCCCCCGGGAGCAGGTCAGAAGGACCAGGTACACGGAGATGTGTACCGGCCCTAGTCGTTCGTCGGTCTGCAGCGGCGCGAGGCGGCGGCTCGTTTTATTCATGAAGCGGGTCATTCGCCAATTTCTTTACGTGTAAGAGTTCGTTTCTTGTGAGGCGCAGGGTTAACCGGCGGTCGCCGGAGCGTTCGCCATAGTCGAGCAGGAGATGCTGGCCTTTGGCAGGGAGCCGGGGCGTGAGACTATAGCAGCTGCTGCAGGGCGTTATCGGGTGAGGTGGATGGGGGGAGGAGGGCTGCTGCCTTGACGGGTGCGGCCTTGGCGGACGCGGATTCGGCGGGCGTTGCCCCGGCGGGCGCAGCTTTGGGGGATACGGCCCCGGCCGACGCAGCTTTGGGCGATGGGGCCTTGGTGGATTCTGGATAGAACGTGGCCAACCGGATTGCGGCGGATTCCTTATCGGCTTTTAACCATCGCCATCCGTGGGCGGAGGCGTATCGTAGTACCAACAAGCCATAGTAGATGATAGCGGCGATGCCGATGGCGAGCCAGTATTGGGCCCAGGAGATAGATTGGAACATCTTTGTTCAGGTTTATGGAACAAAGATGCGGGTGCGGGGAGGGGTGATCTCAGAAGTTATGCATAAGTTATGATGGATTTTTTTTGGGCGGAGCAAGACACCGTTAAAACACCCATGTCATTCATTTCCATCCGCTTCTTTGTACTTTGGCTAAAACAAGCAACATCTTCAGCCTTTCCCGGACAGAAGATTTCGGCTATGAAGCAGCGTGTCACTTTTTTATTTACAATGTTTACATTTCTATTTACAATCTAAGTTCCTCAGGCTCAAATATATCAACGTATTTTTGTTGCAACTTTAAAAGAATATGAAAAATAAAAGAACCGTTTTGTCCTGCCTGATTATTCTGTTAGCAGGAGTGATTTATTTTGCCGTACAGGCTCAACAAAAAAATGGCACTCATCGCGCTAACTTTTCTGGCGAATGGAAATCCAAAGAGTCGATAAGTATGGGCGGAAATAGTGTTTGCACATATGTAGAGGGCGATCGTATGCGCTCTAAAACAATGAAAATAGCACAGCAGGCAGATTTTCTGACCATAGAAACGCCAAACCCGTCTCCTGGCGCAGCGCTGGCTGCAAGTCAGGAGAAACTGACCTTCGACGGTAAAGAAAGCCAAATTAATTATGGCCGGGAAAGAGGAAAGAAGTTTACCGTAAACTTGTCAGCTGATGGACAAACTATGACTGTTAACTCAATTGTACACCTGATGGTTGCCACTCCTGGCAATACAAATGTTCAGAAACAATTAGTTGTATACGTTACAGAGGTTTGGAAGTTGAGCAATGATGGCAAGTCTATTTCTGTTCAGGCCAATGCAAAATCAAACTTATGGGGCGGCGAGCGTTCCTGGAAGACCGTATTCGATAAAGCAAGTTAGTATTCATTCTATCCACCCATTCTTTTTATACATTTCGACCCCAAGCCGCAGGGCTTTTTCTATCTGTTCGAAGAGAACAGGATCGTCTTTTTTGAGGTAAAAACAGGATTTGCCCTTCAGGCAGGAAAGTAATTCCTTCCCCAGCTTCCGGCGAAGGTCATCATTTGCCAGCCGATCTTGCAGCTTTGGCCATATGGGGTGTTTGCTACAAGGTACAAAAAATTCAGGGGTCGGTTGCCCTTCCGGTGCTTGTATTAATGATCAGCGTTTTCTGGCGGCCTTTTTCCGGGCTGTTTTTTTCGCGGCGCTTTTCTTCTTAGGAGCTGCTTTCTTTTTGGGAGCGGCCTTCTTTTTGGGAGCGGCTTTCTTTTTCGGGGCCGATTTCTTCTTCGGCACCCTGGCGCCTTCTTTCCTGGCTTCGGAGAGCCCGATGGCGATGGCCTGCTTCCGGCTGGTTACCTTTTTCCCGCTTCGGCCGCTCTTCAGGGTTCCGCGTTTTTCTTCGTGCATGGCGCGTTCGACCTTGGTTCCGGCGCGTTTTGAATACTTTGGCATGTTATAGATATTAGTACGTAGCGTTTCCGTTAAAAAAGCGGGCCAAAATTTGCCTTCTCTAACAAAACAGAACTTATGAAGGAGCTATTGGAACTGACCCTGCTTCGGGTAGCCGGGATCAGGACCTTTGGGGAGCGGACGGCCTTTGACAATGTGATCGTTATCATGCTGGGATCGGTGCTGAGCCGGGCGGTGGTGGGCGCCTCTCCCTTTATCCCCACGTCGGTCGCCTGCCTTGTTTTTGTATTGATCCACAGGGTATTAGCATGGCTTAGTCACCATAACGATCGCGTCGGCCGGCTGATCAAAGGGGAAAAGACCCGGCTGTTTGCCGGGGGCCGGCAGCTGGAGAAAAATATGTATCAGGCCCAGATCAGCGAGAAGGACCTGCTCGAGAGCCTGCGGCTTCGGCTCAACACCGACTCCCTGGATGAGGTGAAAGAGATGTACCTTGAAAGCAACGGTGAGATCAGCATCGTGAAAATCAGCTAGTGGGGAATCCCATGCGCAATTGTCAATTATTTTCTACAGATCAGCTTATACCAACTATTTATGGAGTTACTCGATCATCAGGAATGGGTAAAATATATCCCGGCCGCCGCCTATATAACCGATCAGGAGGGGGCCATCGTCTATTATAACACCGCCGCCGCAAAGCTGTGGGGACGAACGCCCGTGTTGGGCCAGGATCGCTGGACGGGCGCCTTTAAGCATTATACGAAGGAAGGTCTCTTGCTTACCGCGGATGACAGTCCGATGGCCCGGGCGATACTGCAAGGAAAGGAAACCGTCAGCGAAGAGTTGGTTCTGGAACGGCCTGATGGGACAAAATGCCTGATCCTGCCCCATATAAAGCTTCTTTTTACCAGGGAGGGAACGCCGGCAGGTGCGGTCAATATTTTAGTGGACCAGACGTCGGTGAAGCAAAGCGAAGAGCGCTATCATCAGATGATCGCCGAAATTGAGGATTACGCGATCCTGTTGCTGGATGTCCAGGGGGTGATCAAGAACTGGAATACGGGTGCCGAAAAGATCAAAGGATATAAAGAAGAAGAAATTGTCGGGCAAAACTTCCGGGTTTTCTATACCGAGAAGGATCGGAATGCCCGGCTGCCCGAGAGACTGATCGCCGAAGCGGCGGCTAAGGGCAAGGCCATCCATGAAGGATGGCGGCAACGCAAGGACGGAACCCTTTTTTGGGGTAGTGTAGTCATTACGGCGCTGCATGATGAATTGGGGGAAGTCGTCGGCTTTTCCAAGGTGACACGGGACCTCACGGCAAGACAGATCTCGGAAGAGAAGCTGAAACGGTATTCGCAGGACCTGGAATTTCAGAACCGGGAGCTGCAGCAATTCGCGTACGCGGCAGCGCACGATATGAAGGAGCCGTTGCGGAAACTGCGATATTACAATTCGATCCTGGTCGAGTCCATGGAAGGCCGGCTTACCGAAAAAGAGGCAAAATATTTACGGCGCTCCACAGAGGCTGCCGCGCGGATGCAGCAATTGATCGACGATCTGTTGAGCTATTCGAGGGCATCTTCCCAGGGGGGGGCTTTTGGGCCGGTCGATCTTGGTGAAGTGATCGTCGATGCGACAGCGTCTTTCCAGGATACGATCGATGAGAAAATGGCGACTGTCGAGATCGCCGCCATGCCTGTGCTTCCGGGCATCGCCTTTCAATTGCGACAGCTTTTTGAGAACCTGATCGGCAATTCGTTAAAGTACAGTGACCCGCAACGGGCGCCGGTTATTCGTATCAGTTGCGGGCGGAGCAAGGGCGTACCGGAAGGTTTGGCGGCGGATGGGGAAGATCCCGTGGAATATTGTAAGATCGAGATTACAGACAACGGGATCGGCTTCGAACGGGAACAGGCGGCAAAGATCTTCGATATTTTTCAACGGCTCGATAACAGGGACATGTTTCCCGGTACGGGCATCGGCCTGGCGATTTGCAAGCGGGTGGTGCAAAACCACAAGGGATTTATCCTGGCCGATGGCCAACCGGGCAAAGGATCCCGGTTTACAATCTATTTACCGAATGTGCTGGAGTCATTCGGGCCGGAGGCGGATAGCTAGTATTTTCCGGGCAATATCCTTCAATGAGGCCTGATCGTTGGGTTTGGTCAGGAAGACGACAGCACCGTTCTCCAGGCTCTGGGTAATATATTTCTGTTCGTTGGATGTGCTCCAGACCAGCTTTGGTATATCGGAATACCTGATGTCCCGGGCAAGCCGCTGGAGTACCTCGACCCCGTTGAAAATGGGCATCTTGTAGTCAAGGACGATGATATCCGGGAGAGCATCGTCCGCACAATCCGCCAGGTAGGACAAAACTTCCTGACCGTTCCATACAGATGAGGTCCGGATGGCGGGAAGTTGTTCGGCCAGGGCGTCTATCAACATTTCCTGGTCCTCAGAATCGTCGTCTGCAATCAAAATATGGGTGTTCACCGGTTCGGTCATGTTATGCAAAGAAGATGGCAGACAAGGTACAAATTATTTGCTTAGCGTAAGCCCGGGCGCGCCCCATAAAAAGAGTATATTTACCGGGGTCGATAAGATTAGAATTTCGCCGGGAAATATGCGCTTGCAATCTTTCTTCTGTTTTATAGTGATCGGTATTCCTTACCTCGGGTATTCGCAGGGGAAGACCGCTGTCTTCGACATGGTGACCCCGCATGTCCGGGTGTCCATCTTCTACGACAAAAGCGAGTGTACCCTCGATTCCATCGCAGCCCATCTGCTGGCCGGGGACATCGAGTCCGTCACGGGTTATCTGCCGCCTGTCTATACCGACCTGTCGCTGGCTAAGGACAATATCATCGTCATCGGTACCTGCCGGTCAAAATTAGTCAGGTCGATTGGTCCCGCGGCGGATTCAGCCGGCCTTGCCGGCAAATGGGAATGTTATTCAATAAAGCTGCTGCGATCGCCGATAAAAAAGGTGAATAAGGCCTTACTCATTACCGGTAGTGATTTCCGGGGTACCGCCTATGGCGTCTTTTCGATCTCGGAGAAGATCGGCGTCACACCCTGGTATTGGTGGGCGGATGCGACACCCGCAAAGAAAGCCGCACTTTCATTGACCATTACCGATACGCTATCCCTGCCGCCATCGGTAAAATACCGCGGCATCTTTATCAATGATGAGGACTGGGGACTGCAACCCTGGGCAGCAAAGACCTTTGAACCCGGGACCGGCGACATCGGCCCAAAGACCTATGCCCGCGTTTTCCAACTGCTGCTGCGACTGAAGGCCAACCTGATCTGGCCCGCCATGCACCCCTGCACAAAGCCATTTTATCACTATGCCGGTAATATCCGGACGGCGCAGGATTACCAGATCATTGTCGGGTCCTCCCACGCCGAGCCCATGCTGCGAAACAATGTAGGGGAATGGAACGAGCGGTCCATGGGTCCCTTCAACTATCTCACCAACCGGCAAAAGGTCTATGACTACTGGCGGTCCCGCGTGGAGGAGAGCAGCCGGATCGGCAAGGTCATCTATACCACCGGGATGAGAGGGGTCCATGACGGCGCCATCGAAGGGGTAAAAACGCCGGCGGAGACGGTTCCGCTTCTCGAACGGATCATCGCCGATCAACGGGAACTGCTTCGCACCTATGTCAACAAGGACGTCACAAAGGTGCCGCAGGTCTTTACCCCCTATAAAGAGGTTTTGGAGTCGTACGATGCCGGGCTTAAGGTGCCGGAAGATGTGACCCTCGTATGGCCGGATGACAACTACGGCTATATCCAGCGCCTCAGCGATGAAAAGGAAAATGCCCGTCCAGGCGGGTCCGGAGTTTATTACCATATTTCCTACTGGGGAAGACCCCACGACTACCTATGGCTGTCTTCCACTCACCCGGCACTGATCCGCGAGGAGATGACCCGGGCCTATCGGCTGAACGATCGGACGCTTTGGGTGGTCAACGTGGGCGATATCAAACCCGCCGAATACGACCTGCAGCTTTTCCTGGACATGGCGTATCATATCCAACCTTTTCTGAACAGCGCCTACAGCAGGCAACACCTGGAAACCTGGGTCAGCCGCAACCTGGGCAGCCGCCCGGCGAAAGCGATCAGCGGCATCCTCTGGAAATATTATCAGCTCGCCTTCGAGCGCCGTCCCGAGTTTATGGGCTGGAGTCAGACCGAGCCCACCACTCCGGTTCAAAGGACGGCCTATAACCATACCTGTTATGGCGACCAGGGACAACGACGGATCGACGCCTATGACAGCCTGGAACGGCGGGTCAAAGCGCTTCGCCCGGCTATTGCCCGGGACAAAGCCGCTTTTTTTTACGAGACAGTTTACTATCCCGTCGTATGTGCCTCGCTGATGAATAAAAAATTTCTTTTCAGGGACAAGGCTTTTCTCTATGCCGGGCAGGGTAGGGTCAGCGCCCGTTATTTTGACTCCCTGTCAACCGCCGCATACCGGGAAATCGCCGCGCAGACCGCCTACTATGATTCCGGTTTGGCCGGCGGCAAATGGGCCGGGATAATGTCCATGCATCCCCGAAACCTCCCCGTTTTCCAGGCTCCCGAAGGGCATTTTCAGCCGGCGGCTGTTCAGGAGCCGTGGCGGGCTTTGCCGGAGGAGGCAGCCGACAGCTTATCTTCCGGGGGACAACAACAGGCGCTACCGGTATTTGACGCGCCGGGGGAGAGGCACTTTATTGATTTGTTTTTATGTAAGGACGTGGCGGTAAGTTTGGCTGTCAGGGCTACGCAGCCCTGGATAAAGGTTTCTGCCGAAAGAATTTCTCTTCGGCCGGTCGGTGGTCAAAGTCAGACGCGAGTGTGGGTGGACATTGACCGGGCGAAACTCCCGGCGGGGATGACGGCGCGCGCATCGGTTGTTATACAGGGGGCTCACCGGTCGCAGGAATTTACGGTCCATGCCCTTGGCGGCGATCCGGCCGCCGGGCAAAATTTCGAGGGGTTTATCGGGAAGAACGGGGTCCTATCCCTTTATGCCGGCGATTATCAGTCAAGAACTAATGCAGGTGATGAGCATTGGGAAAGAATAGCGGGCCTGGGCGCCACGGGAGCAGCCATCGAAGCGCTTCCCTTTACCCTCGAGCCGCACGAGGCCGGGGACCTGTCGGCGGAGGCGATCAGGAAGCACGCCGCCGTTTGTTATACGTATCGCACGCGGTACCCGGGCGTCGTTACTATAAACCTTGTCGCGCTTCCCACCTTCCCATTGAACCGCCACTTTGAACTCCGGTGCGGGGTCAGTCTTGACGATGGCCCGGTGACGGTTCTCAACTTCAGGACCTTCGGCCGAAGCGAGGAATGGAAGCAAGCCGTTCTCAGCAATTCCCTTTCCCGCGGCATCAAGGGACTCCCGGTCGGTAAAGGCGAACATCATCTAAAGGTCTACCTCATCGATCCGGGTCTCATCCTGGACAGGATAATCATCGCCCCAGGCGGATTACGGGCTTTTTACGGACTGCTTCCCGAAACGAGGAACATCCGCCGTTGAAAAAAATTGGCGACATTCTGTTGTGCTGATGCTGACTTCTGATGGACAAATCCCCGATCACCCGAATCGAACAGTATTACTACTGT
The DNA here is from genome assembly GCF_036500295.1 of Puia sp. NCBI lineage: Bacteria > Pseudomonadati > Bacteroidota > Chitinophagia > Chitinophagales > Chitinophagaceae > Puia > Puia sp. The sequence continues at coordinate 28,695 of NZ_DASYCH010000072.1, forward strand.
TTTCCTTCAGTTTGTGGATACATTTTGGGGGATGATCAAAAGATTGGGTGGTTGTTGGCTGCTGTTGTGGATGGTGGTCATTGCAAAAGGACAGGGGGATACCAGCAGGTATCAGGTAGCAGCTAGCAAAGGGATACCGGCGAAGGCGGTGATCGTCCCCGGTGTTTTAACCGCCTATGGATTTGCGGCGCTGAAGTGGGAGGCCTTGAAGTCGGTTGACCGGAAGATACAAAGGCGGATATGGGCAAACAACCCGCACCGGCCGTTGCACCTGGATAATTTTCTGCAATTTGGCCCGGGGTTGGCCGTATACGGATTGAATGCCGCCGGGGTCCATGGCCGGCATAATTTCAGGGATCGGACGATCATCTATGTCGTCGCCAATGGGATCATGGGGGCGGTGGTTTTCTCGTTGAAAAAAGGGATTAATGCCCGACGGCCGGATGGCTCCGGAAATGATGGTTTTCCGTCGGGACATACATCGACTGCTTTTGCCGGCGCCGAATTCATGGCACAGGAATTCCGGGCGGTCTCGCCCTGGTATGGGGTCGCCGGATACGCCATGGCGACGGGAACGGGGTTCCTGCGTGTCTACAACAATAAGCATTGGTTCAGTGAGGTAGCGACAGGCGCGGGCATCGGCATTCTTGCCGGGAAGCTGGCGTATTGGTTGTACCCGTTCATCGAACGAAAACTGAAGTTGCGGCCCAAGCCGGAATACCAGTGGTAGTTTAAGCAGGTTTATAAACGAGAACCGCAAACGATCCGGGTACGGCCTTCCGGGTATTCCCTTCGAACTGCGGCGCGCTGAGATAGATCTTCTTTGTTTTTTTGTCGAAGGCCATCGTCTTTGCGCGGGTCTGCGTGGCAAGTGTTTGGATCACCGAGTATTTGTCGGGGGATTCCTGTTTGATGATGGTCGTCGTCGCGTCCCCGTTGCTGACAAAGATGAGCTTTTGGGTCGGGTCGTAAATAACCGCATCGACGCCGGCGCCGATCGGCAGGGTAGTGATGACCTTCCCGGTTTTTGCATCCACGACGCTGAGTCCTTTGTTGCCGCGGCAACCCGTAAACAGCCGTTGGTTGGCGATGTCCATGGCGATGCCGGTCGGGCCGCCGCAGGGTGCGAGAGGCCAGGTGGCCTGGACGGTAAGCGATTTGGTGTCGATGACCTTCAGGCTGCTGAGGTCTTCGATGTTATTGTATAGAAGGCCCTTGCCGTTGGAAACCGCGAATTCGGGTCCGCCGCCGAGGTCGATGGTCTTTACCAGTTGGAGGCTGTTGATATCGATGACGCAGGTGTTCTTGCTGTCGCCGTTGAAAACGAATACTTTCTTCGATGCCGGATCATAGACGATGGCATCTTCATCGGTGGAGGGGAGCGCGATGGTTTTGATGGTTTTCAAGGTAGTCAGATCGACTACTACCACGGCATTGCCTTTTCCGTCGCTGATAAATCCCTTATTCACCTCGTTTACGATCGCGATCCCGTGAACGCCCTTCATGCCGCTGATCGTGCCGATGGGTTGCTCGGTGGCCAGGTCGATGACGTTGAATTCGGTGCCGTGGGAGACAAAGAGATGATTGTTGACCTCGTCGATGGCCATATAGTCATACCCGCCGTCGCCGGGAACGGGGATCTTTTTTTCGAACGTGTATTGCTGCGCGAAAGATTGTTGGCCTGCAAGGACCACACAAAGGCTGAGGAAAGGAAGTATTTTTTTCATAATGGGACGAAACTAAGCCTCGAAACTGGAGGGATTTGGGATCACTCCGACCGGAGACTTTCAACGGGGTTGCTCCTTGCGGCGCGGAATGCCTGGTAGCTTACCGTAACCAGCGCGATCGAAATGGCCCCCAGGCCCGCCAGGATAAACACCCACCAACTGATGGTCGTTCGATAGACAAATTCCTGTAACCATTGATGTGCCAGGAACCAGGCCAGGGGCGAAGCGATCAGCAAGGCCAGACCTACGAGGATAACAAAATCCTTGTTCAGCATCAGTACGATCTGCCCTATCCCGGCGCCCAGTACCTTTCGGATGCCGATCTCTTTGATCCGGCTTTCCGCGCTGAAGAGGGCGAGGCCGAAGAGTCCCATGCAGGAGATAAATACGGTGATGCACATGGCCGCCGTCGTGAGCCAGGCCGTATTTTGCTCTTGTGCGAACAGCCAGTTGATCGACTCGTTCAAAAAGCTGTACTCGAATGGTTTGCCGGGATAGACCTCTTTCCATTTGCTCTCTGTCTTCGCCAGAATGGCTTTCACCTGTTGTGGTGTCTTCACCGCCGGGGAGAGCCTCATAGCCATTCCTTCGATGTAGTCGGGCCAGGTAAGGATGGCCGCGGGCTTTATCACATTGTGAAACGACTCCATTTGGAAGTCGGCAACCACGCCGACGATGGGCAGTTGTTTGGCGTCCGTGCGGCCATATACAAATATAGGTTGATCGATGGCGTCCTGCGGCCGCGGAAAGCCGAGGGTCCGCGACATTGTTTCGTTAATGACAATTTCCGTGGCGCTGTCCGCATGGTGGAGATTGCGCCCGGCGAGCAGCCGGATCTCATAAAAGGGGATGAATGTTTCGTTACCTACCTCGATCGTGGCCGGGGTCTGAACGGTATCCTTGTCAACCCGGAAGAACGTGGACATCATCTGGGCAAAACCCATGGGAGGATGGGATTGGAGGATCACCTTATCGACCCCGGGTATCCCCTGTACCTGCCGGGCGAAGACCCTCAATTTGTCCTGGGGTGGAGGACCCCAATGATCGACCGTGATCACGGCGTCGGGGTTGAAGCCTTTATCCGTGGTTCGCATGAAGTTGATCTGTTTGGCTACCACGATGGACCCGATGATAAAGATCAGCGACACGGTAAACTGGAATATTATAAGGCTCTTCCGTAGCACGCTTTTGGGTTGCCGCGCAACGCCTTTGAGGGAGATCGCCGGCATATAGGATGAAAGTACGCGGGCGGGGTAAAAGCCGGCGAAGAACGTCGTCAGGAGTACGATGCCCCCGAGGAACAGCAGGTTCATCGCGCTGAACGGCTGGTAGCCGACACCCTCCGGAACATAGTCCTTAAAGAGATGGAGCACCGGGCGAACCAGCGCCATGGACGCCAATGCTGCTACGAGTGTGAGTAAGAGGGTTTCGGTGATGAACTGCCGGGTGATATTCCAACGGCCGCTGCCCAGTACCTTCCGAACGCCCACCTCCTTTGCACGCTGGATCGATTGGGCTGTGGACAGGTTGATAAAATTGATACAGGCCAGCAGCAGGATAAAGGCGGCTACCCCCATCAGAACGTAAAGCGTCGGCTGATAAGGTTTCCGCCAGTTGTCCCCGTCGTCTTCGATATGAAAGGTCTCCGCGAAATGGACGTCGGTCAGCGGCTGGAGGAACATTTTCACCGAGCCGTGCTTATAGTGGATATTCTGTTTGATGAATTCGGCAAACCGGACATTCACCTGGTCGGGGGTAACACCGTTATCGAGTACGACAAAGGCCTGGGACCGATGCGGGCCCAGGCTCTGCCAATCGTCGGTGGGAATGCGTTGTTTCAGGTAACTGTGCGGACCGGTTGCAAACGAGATAAAGTCGGTAAAGGCATAGTCGCTGTGGTGTGTCCAGTCTTTGACAATGCCGCCTACGGATACCGGGATCGAGTCGGCGTAGATGATCTGCCGGCCGATCATCTTATCAGGTGCGAGATTGCCGAAGTACATCCGGGCCCGGCTTTCGGTCAATACTACTTGAAAGGGCTCATCGAGCACCCGGGCATTTCCTGCCAGCCATTCGTGGGTAAAGATGTCGAAGTAGGAGGGTTTGGCAAGAATGGCGGTAGGGGAATACGTGTTCGGGATGCTATTTTTGAAGGAAGTAAGCTCGCCTTTCGCATCCGGCACGGCGATGTTCCAACCGAATCCATGAAAGCCGGTTTTCAGGGAATAGCCAGGGACCTGCGTTTCGAAGCCCGCCACATCGTCGAAGACGCTGTTGATGAAACGTTTTTCTCCATGCTCATCGGTACCTTCGCCGATGATCCGGTAGATGCGATCCCGGTTGGGCAGGAAACGGTCGAAACTGAACTCATAGCTGACGATCAGGTAGATGACTATGCAACCGCAGATGCCCAGGGTGAGACCCAGTACATTGACGACGCTATAGAGCCGGTTCCGCCGGATATTGCGCCAGGCGTGGGTGATGTTGTTCAGCAGCATGAGAAGAGGTTTGCATCGATGATGCCAATGCTATGCCGTAAATATAAATTTTTGTGCGCCATTGCATTCGGGATCCCGCGGGATCGGGATTGTGCGGAAATGATACAGCTGGTGTCCGAAAAACGAGCAAACGGCCCCCGGCGCTATTTAATGTCGGACTGACAATCAGGTTTTTGGCGGTTTGGCATGTCTTTGGCGCGATCGTCTTACCATCAACTCTATGCTATGATAAAAAGCTACTTCCTCCTCGCCTGGCGAAATATGCAAAAGAATAAGGTCTCTGCCGCGATCAACATCGGTGGGCTCGCCCTTGGGTTGACGACCAGTATTCTCGTCCTGCTGTTTTTAGTCAACGAGGCCGGTTTTGACCGGTTTCACCGGAATATCGCCGATCTGTATCTGCTGCTAAAGAACCAGCAGCAAGCCGATGGCGTATCTACGGGCCGGTCTAGCGCGGGGCCCATGGCCGGCGCATTGCGTGCCGAACTGCCGGAAGTAAGGAACGCGGTTCGGGTGGCCGGCACGGGAACCATGGCGCGACTGGGAGACCGACAGGTTTTTGTCGACGGCATCTACACCGATACCGGCTTCTTCGACATGATGACGTTTCCGGCCGTAGCCGGCAATCCCGGCCTCGCCCTGCGAGACCCGAACAGCGTGATCCTGACGGAGAGCGCCGCAAAAAAGATCTTCGGGGATTCCAAAGCGCTTGGACAAACCATCGTCATCGAGGATACCGTGCCGGTACAGGTCACGGCGATCGTCCGCGACGTCCCCGCCAATAGCAGCATCCAATTCGAATATATCCGCCCTTTTGGGGTATTTGAAAGCAAGAACAGCTGGCTGCATAAATGGGACGACAACCGCATCCTCACCTGGCTGCAGTTGAAGCCCGGGGCGGACCTGACTGCATTCGACCGGAAGGCAACGAAAATGCTTCAAACCCGGAGCAACGACACGACCGTGTCGACCTTTGCGATGCCGATGGCCCGGCTACGGCTTCATTCCGGCTTCAGTAATGGAAAACAGAGCGGCGGGAAGATCTACCTTGTCGCCCTGGTGGCGATATTGGGCTTCTTTGTACTGGTGATCGCATGTATCAATTTTATGAATATTGCAACGGCCCGGTCGGAAGTGCGGGCCCTGGAGGTAGGGGTACGGAAAGTGATGGGCGCTTCGCGCAAACAGGTGATGCTGCAATTCTTTTGCGAGGCGATGACTATTACCTTTTTCTCGCTGATGGTGGGGATCCTGCTCTCGCGGGTCGTGCTGCCGGTCTTCAACAAATACATGCAAATGAACATCCGGTTCGATCTCCTCGACTGGCGCATCTGGGTGGGTATCGTCGCCATCGGAGCCCTGACGGGATTCATCGCGGGCAGCTACCCCGCCTTGTTCCTCAGCCGGTTCCTGCCTGCAAAGGTGCTCAAAGGCGAGATGGCCATCGGCCCGAAAAGGGCCTTGTTCCGCCGCGCGCTGGTGACGACCCAGTTCTGGGTCGCCATCGTCTTCATCATCGCAACGATCGTTGTCTGGCAGCAGATCAATTATGTTCGGAACCGCCCGATCGGGTATGACCAGGAGAACCTGGTCGATATACATGCTTCTAAACAACTGGGGGCAAAGTATTCGGTGTTTGCCGATCAGCTGGCCAAAAACCCGGGGGTCAAAAGCGTCTCGGCCGGCGGCGACGACCTGTTGAATTTCGGCGCGGGGATAACGGGGATGGACTGGCCCGGGAAGGTCCCGGGTCACGAGATCTCGATCCTCGTCACCAGTGTCGGATACAACTGGATAAAGACGACGGGCCTGCAGTTGGCCGAGGGCCGCGATTTCAGCCCGGCCTATGGAACCGACACCTCGGCTTGCCTCGTAAATGAATCCACCGTTACCCGGCTGGGACTGCGCGCCCCCGTGCTGGGGCAGAAGCTGGGCGGCAGCACCATCATCGGGGTCGTAAAGAATTTCGTGTTCAACAATCCTTCGGGGATCATTGCGCCCATGGCGATCTACCTGTACAAGGGAGCGCCGGGAAATGGGCACTTTTTTGTGCGGATCGCCAATAACGACCACTGGCGGCAGACGATCGCCGATATCGGCGCCGTCGTAAATAAACTGGACCCCAATCACGGATTCGATTACTCATTTACGAAAGAAGGGTATCAACAGCGGTTCGAAGAATTCAGGGCATACGGCACGCTGGCGACCACCTTTGGCGGCCTGGCGGTGTTTATCTCCTGCCTAGGCCTGATCGGGCTGGCGGCCTTTGTTACGGAACGCCGGGCAAAGGAAATGAGCATCCGCAAAGTCTTTGGCGCCAGCATCCGGCAGGTGTTGGTCCTGCTGTCGGCGGATTTCCTCCGGCCGGTGCTGATCGCGTTTGTGTTGGCGGTTCCCGCCGCGGCCTGGGCCTTGAAGGTATGGCTGGACAATATCACTTATCATGTTTCCCTGCACTGGACCGTATTTGCGGCAGGCGGCCTGCTGACCCTGGTCATCGCGTTGCTGACTGTAGGCTGGCAGGGGTTGCGCACCGCCAATCAGAACCCGGCGAAGAAACTGAGAAGCGAGTAGGGTAGCCGTTATGGAATAGGAACTTTTCTGCATCCCGGGAAAATGCTGAAGAACCATTTACGCACCGCCTGGCGCCGCCTCACGCGGGAAAAGCCTTTCCCAACGCTTTCCGTCTTCGGTCTGGCCATCAGCCTCGCCGCCTGTGGCATCATCGGTTTGTTCGTCGCCGACGAGCTGGGATACGATCGGTTCAATCATCACGCCGATCGTATTTTTCGCGTTGCCGCCGATCTCCGGATCAATGGCGGGACGATACACTCGGTGGCGACGCCGGCGCCGACTCTGATTTGTTTACCCTCTTTACCCTTCCGCTGCTCGAAGGCGATCCCCATACCGCGCTCTCGGCGCCCAATAAGGTAGTCCTGTCTGCGTCGGCGGCCAAAAGATATTTCAACAGCGCGAGCGTGCTGGGAAAGACCTTGCAACTCGATGCCGACACGACCGTTTACACCATCACCGGTGTCATGCAGGATATGCCTGCCCGGTCCCATCACAATCGCCCTGATCCTGATCATCGGCACGGGCGTTATCGATTCGCAGTTGTCGTATATCCAAAACAGAGACCTTGGCTATACCCGGGACCAGGTGGTAACGATAAAGGATACCCGTTGGCTGGGTGACGGGGCATGGACTTTTGCTGCGCAAGCCCGGAAACTGGCGGGGGTAAGCGGCGTCACCGTCTCCGGCAACCGGCCCGATCAAAAAGTGACGTTCCGGGGATTTCTTACCGACCGGAGCGGCAGGGTGACGTCGACGGCGCTGCTGGAGGACTGGACCATCGACGCCGACTATCTGCCGACCCTGGGGATGAAGTTGACGGCAGGCCGCAACTTCTCGCCGCAATTCCCCACCGATTCGGGTTGTATCCTGATCAATGGGACGGCGGCGCGCGTACTTGGCTATGCTCATCCTCTTGGATCAAGTCTCTACACGTTCGGTTCTGAGGCCCTCCGGATCATCGGTGTCGTAAAGGACTTCAACACCGGCTCACTCCGTGATCCTGTCGATCCGGTTGTGTTCCGGTTGGCAAGGAATGGCAACGCCGTTACCTTGCGGTTGTCTACGCAGGATATTCCGGGGACCCTGAAGGCCCTGCGAAGCCGCTACGAAGCCCTGGCGAATGGCCATCCCTTCGTCTATTCCTTTCTCGACGATGACTTCAGCAAACTCTATATCGCCGATGAACGCACCGGCCGGCTTTTCACCGTGTTTTCCCTCCTCGCTATCCTGATCGCGGCCAAGGGCATGTTTGGTCTGGTAGCGGCAGCGGCGGAGCAGCGGACGAAGGAGATCGGGGTCCGCCGGGTGCTGGGAGCAAGAATGATCCATCTCGTTTGGCTGCTGGTAAAGGACTACGGTCTTGCCATCGGCCTGGCGCTGCTGATCGTCGGGGCAAAGACCTGGCAGACATCCCGCGTTCCGCTGGCCCAAACGCTACGGCAGGAAGGAGGGTTGGGTATTCGCGGATTCTCTTAACCCCTCGACCGGATGGCTTTTACGACCAGTTCCTTATAGCTTTCCCCAATGGGTAGTTCCGTCGGGCCTAATTCCACCTGGCTTGCCGTGAAGGCAGTCAGCTGCCGGAGGTTGATGATAAACGACCGGTGGATCCGCAAAAACTGCCCGGGCGGAAGCTTCGCCTCCATCTCGCTGATCCGCATCTTGCTGATGATCGTCTCGGCGGGCGTGTGGATCTTTATATAGTCCTTCAGGCTTTCCAGGTACAGGATCTCGTCGACGCTGATCCTGACATGACGGTAGCCCGACTTGAGAAATAACACCGGGGTCGGTTGGGGGCCAGGGGCCGGTTGGGTGTCCGGCGCCGGTTGGACGCCCATGGCCGACTGGGCCCGATGGATCGCTTTTATAAACCGGTCGAAGGTCACCGGCTTCAGCAAGTAATCGATGACATCCAGATCGTAACCGTCCAACGCATATTCGCGATAGGCCGTGGTGATGATCACCGGTGGTGGGTTTCGCAGCGTTTTCAAAAACCCGATCCCGCTGAGCGACGGCATCCGGATGTCCAGGAACAGCAGATCGACGGGCTGGGTCTTTAGCAGTTCGAGCGCCTTCAGAGCGTTGGCGCAGGTGCCCGCGACTTCCAGCATCTCCACCTGCGAGATATGCTTCGCCAACAGGGAAATAGCCAGAGGCTCGTCATCTACCAGCAGACACCGCAACTTTTTCATGGCTGTTCGTTTCTTGTTGAATATCGATGACGAGCCGGACACGGAACCGGTCCCGCTCGCGGTAGGCACTGAATTGGTGGGCCTTCCCATAAAGGTGATCCAGCTGTCGTTGTAAATTGCTCAACCCGATGCCTTCCGTTCGCGGTCTTGCCGGATCGGCGGGAGGAATTTCGTTACCCGTCGAATTGGTGATCTCGAAGACCAGGGTCTGGTCCGCGACCCGCAGGCTCATCGCGATGAAGGGCGCGCCGGCATCGTTGCTCGCTCCATGTTTGAACGCATTTTCCACAAGGGATAACAGCAGCAGGGGAGCGATCGGCACGTCCCGGTCGATCTTGCAATCGAATGTCACCGTGAGGCGATGGTCGTAGCGCAGTTTCTCCAGTTGGATATAATTTTTGACAAGGGTAACCTCTGCCGACAGCGGGACGAAATTGTCGTGGCTCCGGTAGAGGATGTGGTCGAGGATATCGGCCAGCCGGGCGATGGACTCCGGCGTCCGCGCCGGCTCCGTCAGGGAAAGGGAATAGATATTATTCAGCGTGTTGAATAAAAAATGCGGGTTCAATTGCGCTTTCAGCAGTTTCAGTTCGGTCTCCGCCTTCTCTCTTTCCAGCAACAGCGTCCGCTGCCGGATCTGCAGTTGATCCTTTACGACCTTGATGATCAGGAACACGAAGGCCACCGAAAGGATCTGGAAAAAATAGACATAC